>JAJDAM010000814.1 GCA_029261905.1 Deltaproteobacteria bacterium | reverse complement strand
GAAGGCGAGCACCGGGATGCTGCGAATCGCGCGGTTCACGCACCTGGGAAATACGGGAGATCTGGCCAGCGAGTTTCTGGTGTGGGAGAACCCGCAGGAAAACGGTCCCTGCTGTCACTACGGTGGCGGCCTGGCCATTGGCCCCGAGGGCGCGATCTACCTGACAACGGGTGAGAACTTCGATGCCGATCAGTCTCAGGATCTGACGCGAGCAGGCGGCAAGGTGCTTCGCGTGAACCTCGACGGCTCGATACCGGCCGACAACCCCTTCGTCGATGGGCCATTCGGCAACGAAGACGCGGTATGGGCCTATGGATTGCGCAACGCCTTCCGGGCGAGCTGGGATTTGCCGGGCAATCGTCTCTTCATCGGTGAGGTCGGGGGCAACAACCAACTCACTGCCACCGAAGACATCCACCTCGGTGTGAAGGGAGCGAACTACGGTTGGCCCGATTGCGAGGGCGATTGCAGCGATCCGCTCTTCGACGATCCCGTCTTCTTCTACGACCACAATGGGTCCGGTGCTTCGGTCACCGGTGGCTTCGCGTATCGCGGCGCCGGCTTCCCGGTCGAGTTCGAAGGCGCCTATTTTTTCGGGGACTACGTTCGCCAGTTCATTCGATACCTGACATTCAACCCAGATGGGACGGTCGCGGGCGACTTCGATTTCGAAGATGCAGCCGGTGCTGTCGTCGGAATGAAGGAAGGCCCGGATGGCGCGCTCTACTATGTCGACATCTTCGGAGAGTTGCGACGCATCATCTACGCGCAGGGCAATCTGCGGCCAACGATCGATGCCGCCGACGCCGACGTCACCGATGGCACCGCGACACTCAGCGTCACCTTCACCGGGATGGCGACGGACCCGGAGAGCCAGCCGCTCACCTACACGTGGATCTTCGGTGACGGAAACCAGGCGAACGGCGCGATCGCGAACCACGACTACACCAGCAACGGCGTGTACCAGGCGCGTCTCAGCGTCAACGATGGCGTACACACGGTATTTTCGGACGAAATCGAGATCCGGGTGGGCACGCCGCCGCAGGTGACGATCACCGCGCCGGTCGATGCTTCGCTCTTCTTGGCGGGCGAACTCATCTCGATGACCGGCATGGCGACCGACATCGACGGCCCGCTACTCAGCAGTGATTACAGTTGGATCGTCCTGTTCGATCACAATGAACACACCCATCCCAGCGTGGGACCGCTGATCGGCCCCGCGGCTTCGTTCACGGTGGACGATATGGGGCACGACTTCAGTGACGATACGGGCTACCAGATCGTACTCACCGTCACCGACGCCGACGGCCTGACAGGCGTCGATTCGGTGGAGATCCTGCCCGACAAGGTGGATGTCAGCTTCACCAGCAACCTGCCTGGCATCAGCATCGATGTGGACAACCTCCCACGTCCATTGCCGTTCGTGCTCGATTCGTTGATCGGCTTCTATCACGAGGTTTCGGCGCCCGCAGAACAATGCGTCGACGGTACCAGCTATGTGTTCTCGAACTGGACCGACTCGGGTGCACTCACGCACGAAATTCAGGTGCCGGGTACGAACTCGTCCCTGGGCGTGCAGTACGTTGCAGATGGACCCTGCTCTCTTCGAACTTCCGACGGCCTGGTCGCGCTCTATGACTTCAAGACGGGGAGCGGCCCGACGGTTTTCGATCAATCGGGCCTGTTGCCGGCGCTGGACCTGACGATCTCCGACCCCGGCGCCGTGACCTGGATCGGTGGCGGTGGCATTTCCGTAGACACGCCCACCGCGATCAAGACGCTCGCTCCCGCGACACGCCTGGGCGACGCGATCAAATCGAGTGGGACGCTGACGATCGAAGCCTGGGCGGCACCGAGGGATTTGACTCAATTCGGACCGGCGCGAATCGTCTCGTACTCGAACAACGGCTTTCCCGATGGCGGCAATTTCATCCTCGGGCAGACATACGACAGCGGTTCGGAAACAGCGAGCTATGCGGCGAGGCTACGCACGACGACCACGAACAAATACGGCACACCGGACCTCAACGCGCCGCTGGGATTGGCGACCCTCGATCTCGCCCACGTGGTCTACACACGTGACAATCTGGGACTGACGCGAATCTACGTCAACGGCGCACAGGTGGTTCAATCCAGTCGATCGGGCTTGTTCACCAGTTGGGGGGATTACCAGCTCGCCCTGGCGAACGAACCCGCTGAAGACCGGCCATGGATCGGAGAGCTCCACCTGGTCGCGATCTACGACCGCGCACTGGACGGCGCTGAGGTGTTCGGCAATTTCCAGGCGGGCCCCGACGACCTTCCTCTGTCATCTGCGGTCCCCGCATTGGGGCACCATTGTATGGCATTGCTCATCGCCAGCCTCATCGCCTCGATGTTGTACTCGATTCGCATGCAATCGAAGCGCGAGTAGGGGCTACGACGCCACAACCCGCCCGACTTGGAATTTTCCAGCCAGATGGAAATCCGGAGTCAGCGCTTCGCCCGCCCTGCTATTTCGCCACGCCGCGTCTGTTCCCCCTCAAGAGATCGCGCGGATCGGGCGAACAATGCAGTAGCACCTGGGTCGGCACCTAGGTCGAAAATGCACGGGTACGGGAGTCGATTGACTTGAAACAGTTCGCCATCGCATTTCTGCTTGCCGCGCTTCTTCCTTCAGCGGCATCAGCGGACACGATCACTTTCAGCACCGCGATCGGTGGCCTCTTCAGCGGTCCGGTCGTCGAGGGCGATTTCTCGTTCACGCTGTTCAGTGGCGGGCTCTTTCTCGATCCCGTCAACGGCGATCCCGATGGCGTCATGCAGGGCGGTATCGCGGCAGACGGCGGAACGCTGCAGCTGATACGAGTTGACGTCGTGGGCGGACTGTTTACGTTCGACCAGGCGTCTGTCCACCAGTTCAATTTTGGTGCAGTACCCGTTGCCTTCGAGGGCTACCTCGGTGGTGCACTCCAAGCCACGGACTCGCTCGTGACAAGCGCTTCGAATCTGGCCTTTACCACTATCGGGAGCACGAACCTCACCGGTGTGGCGATCGATGAACTTCGGGTGATTCTCGACGCATCGAATGCAACCACATCGTATGAAGGCGTCGACAATATCGTCGTCAGCAAGGTGCCGGAGCCCTCGAGCATGCTGCTGATCGCGGCCGGACTGATCGGACTGTCATCGCGCGCGCAGATTCGCAAGCGCCGCTGAAACCGCGACATCGCTGATCCACGTCAGCGGATTCTCAATCTCGCGCGTCGAATTCCCACGAAAGAAAAGTCGTCAGGTCCTCCGCGGCGGATTCTGCCTGCGCACGCACGTAGTCGCTCTGGTCGTGCAGTGCGATATCCACGAGCCGGTGGATCCGCCGTCCGTCCAGCTGACCGAAGCGACGCGCCAGGTGTCCGAAACCCATCACGGCATTGCCCCGTACCATGGCGTTTCTGTGCCTGGCCAACCGCGCACAGCAGTTCGCCGCGAACAGGCCGTCGGCTTCCTCCAGCGCGATCTCCGAGATCAGGTCCATCAGCTCGATCGGATCGTCTCGCTCCATTGCGACCTCGATCTGCTGGTGCGCACTGAGCGATCGGCCGAAGCGCGGCGACACGCTAGAACTCTGCATATCCAGGAACGCGTGGGAACGGAATCACGTCGCGGATGTTTGCCATGCCCGTAACGAATTGCACCAGTCGTTCGAACCCCAGGCCGAATCCGGAATGCGGCACCGACCCGTAGCGGCGCAGATCGAGATACCACCAGTAGTCGGCGTCAGCGAGCCCGTGCTCGGCCATTCGCGGTTGGAGGACATCGAGGCGATGCTCGCGCTGCGAGCCCCCGATGATCTCGCCGACTTTCGGCACGAGCACGTCGAGGGCTCGGACCGTCTTCTCATCGTCGTTGAGATACATGTAGAACGCTTTGATGGCCGCCGGATAGTCGGTCACGATCGTCGGCTTCCCGATGTGCTTCTCCGCGAGGTATCGCTCGTGTTCGCTCTGGAGATCGATCCCCCACTCCACCGGAAACTCGAACGACTCGCCGCTGGCCTGCAAGATCGAAACGGCCTCCGTGTAGGTGATCCGCTCGAAGGGCGTCCGAACGATGTGCTCGATCGTTTCGATGACCGTCTTGTCGATGCGCTGATTGAAAAACGCCATGTCATCTGCGCAATGCGTGAGCACGTACTCGAAGACGTGTTTCAAGAACGCTTCGGCGAGATCCGCATTCGCTTCCAGCTCGCAGAACGCCATCTCCGGCTCGACCATCCAGAACTCTGCCAGGTGGCGACTGGTGTTCGAGTTCTCGGCGCGAAACGTCGGGCCGAACGTGTAAACATTCGTCAGCGCCAGCGCGGCGATTTCCGCTTCGAGTTGGCCGGATACCGTCAGGAAAGTTTCGCGGCCGAAGAAGTCTTCGCTGAAATCCACCGCGCCGGCAGCGTCGCGAGCGGGATCAGCCGGGTCCATCACGCTGACACGGAACAGATTACCGGCGCCCTCGGCATCGGAGGCAGTGATGATCGGCGTGTGCAGCCAGAGGAAGCCGCGCTCCTGAAAGAACTCGTGTATCGCGCGAGCGGCGGCGTTTCTCACCCGAAACACCGACCCCACCGTGTTCGTACGCGGACGCAGGTGAGCGATCGAACGCAGGTACTCGAACGAGTGGCGCTTCTTCTGAAGCGGGTACCCATCGGCGACGGGACCGACGATTTCGACTCGAGCCGCCCGCAGTTCCAGGCTCTGCTCTTTGCCGGGTGATTCGACCAGTTCGCCGGTCGCCACCACGCCGCAGCCGGTCTGCAATTGGCGCAACTCGGTTTCGAAGCCCGGAACCGTCGACTCCACCACGACCTGGAGCCCGGCGAAGCAGGACCCATCACTGACTTCGATGAAGGTCAAGCCTTTGGCATGTCGCGCGGTTCTCACCCATCCGCGAACCGTCGCAGTCCCACCAGCGGACTCTCGCGCCAGAATCTGGCGAACCGACTCACCCATCCCGCCATCTGCACTACTCACGACGGTGTGCGCACCACCAGCAACCGGATCTCGCTCATGTCTTCCATCGCGAATCGAATTCCCTCGCGCCCGAGTCCGCTGTCCTTGACGCCACCGTACGGCATGTGATCGACGCGCCACGACGGAACATCTCCGATCACTACGCCACCAACCTCGAGGACATCCCACGCGCGCTGTGCCTTGTAGAGGTCGCGGGTGAAGATGCCCGCCTGCAGGCCGAACTTGCTGGCGTTGACGGATGCGAGCGCGTCTTCGAAATCGCTGAACCGGGAAAGCACGGCGACGGGCCCGAAGGCCTCCTCACACACGACATCCTGGGACGCGTCGACTCCCTCGAGCAACGTGGCCTCCAGCATCGCTCCGTCGCGGTTGCCACCGCACAACAGTTTCGCTCCGGCCGCGACCGCGCTGCGGACCCATCCGTCGAGCCGCGTAGCTTCCTTTTCGGAGATCATCGGCCCGATGAAGGTGTCGGGATCCTTCGGGTCTCCCATCTTCAAGACACGGGTCTTTGCGACCAGCTTTTCTTTGAGCGCGTCATACACGTCCTCGTGAATCAAGATGCGCTGGACGCCGATGCAGCTCTGTCCCGACTGATAGAACGCACCGAACACGATCCGATCCGTCGCGTCGTCGAGGTCGGCATCGTGATCGACGATGACGGCCGCGTTTCCGCCCAACTCGAGCACGACCTTCTTCTTGCCCGCCTGCCCCTTCAGCATCCATCCGACGCCGGGTGACCCGGTGAAGCTCAGAAGCTTGATCCGTTCGTCGACGGTGAACAACTCCGAGCCGTCGCGACGTGCCGGCAGGATCGAGAACGCACCTTTGGGGAGATCGGTTTCGGCCAGTACTTCGCCGATGATGATCGCACCGATGGGTGTCAGGCTCGCCGGCTTCAGCACGAACGGACATCCGACCGCGAGCGCGGGCGCGATTTTGTGCGCCGCGAGGTTCAGAGGGAAGTTGAATGGTGAAATGAACGAGCACGGACCGATCGGTACCCTTTTCCACTGGCCCGAGTATCCACGCGCCCTCGGCGCGATATCCATCGGCATGACTTCGCCGTAGATGCGAACCGATTCTTCGGCTGCGATTCGGAAGGTATCGATCAAGCGCCCGACTTCTCCCTGGGCGTCCTTGATGGGCTTGCCGGCTTCGACGCACAACGCGTGGGCGAGTTCTTCCGACCGCTCGGTGAAGCGATCCACGCAGTGCTGCAAGACCTGCTGGCGCTCGTAGGCGGCCATTTCACGCATCGGCTGTGCCGCTTCGACTGCGTGCCCGATCGCCTGGTCGATCGCGGCCGCATCAGCCAGCGGGACTCGCGTCGCGACCTCGCCAGAGAACTTGTCGCGAACCTCGAGGTCCTGGTTCGGACTCTGCGGTTCGTTGGCGAGATAGTAGGGATAACTCTTGCGAAGCATCTTCATTCCCCTGCGGTTCCCTCGAGGTTCTGGTGAGATTCTCCTGAGCCTGGATGATCGAGGCGAGTGCCCAGCGCCTCGATCGCGAGTTCAATCCAGATCGGACTCAAATCGGACTCAAATCGGACAAAGGATATTTCCGAGCCGCTGCGTCAACAGCGCGTTCTCACGGTAGTCGATCGGAATCACCACGAGGCTCGGTCCGTCGGCTTGGAACGCTTCCTCGAGGGTCGCGTGCAACTCCACGCTCTTTTCGACCCGATAGCCGTTCCAGCCGAACGCCTTCGCAAGGCCCACGAAATCCGGGTTCCCGAAGCTCAGGTCCGTGTGCCTGCCGAACTCGTTTTGCTGTTTCCAGGCGATCAATCCGTACGCGTGATCCTCCCAGACCATCACGACGATGTTCGATCCGATCCGGACGGCGGTCTCCATCTCCTGCACATTCATCAAGAAACCGGCGTCGCCGCAAATCGCCATCACCCGGCGGTCCGGAAATACCTTCTGGGCGGCGATCGCACCCGGAAGCGCGAACCCCATCGAACAGAACCCGTTCGGAATCAGGCAGGTATTGGGTTCGTGACACTGGTAGTAGCGCGCGATCCACATTTTGTGCGCGCCGACGTCACTGAGCAGGATGTCGTGCGGGCCCATCACAGCGCGCGCATCCCACAAGGCCTTCTGTGGCCGGATGGCGCCGATCGTGTCGTCGTCCTTGTGCTCGGCGAAGTCTGCCGCCATGTCGCGTCGGACACCCTGTTGCTGCGTCGCGTCGAAACTGAGCGTTGCGTTGGCGGCTCGTTCGTTCAACATCCAGAGTGTGTGCGCGAGGTCGCCGACCACATCGACCGCGACGCGGTAGTGCTCGTCGATCTCGGCGGCGAGGAAGTCGATGTGAACGATCTGCTTCTCGCCGGTCGGATTCCAGAGTTTTGGGTGATACTCGACCATGTCGTAGCCGAGGCAGATGACGACGTCCGCGGCATCGATCGCGCATGCGACGACATCCTTGCCCTGCAGCCCGATCGTATAGAGGCACTGGTCAGAATCCATATCTACGCAGCCCTTGGCCATGAACGTGCTGATCACGCCAATGCCGGTCTTCTCGGCGAACTCGCGCAATTGCTTGCTGGCGCGTTTCCGGATGGTGCCGTTGCCGGCGAGAATCACCGGACGCTTCGCGGCTCGGATCAGCTCCCAGGCCTGATCGACGACCTTGTCCGCCGGAACAGCGCGACGTGTCGGTGTGGGCTTGATCACCGCGGTCGTTGCTTCGTGCTGAGCGATGTCTTCTGCCAATTCGATGTGCGCGGCGCCGGGCTTCTCGGTCGTAGCGACCTTGAAAGCCTTCCTGACGACTTCCGGGATGTTGTCGGCGTGCAGGACTGCCTGCGCCCACTTCGTCACCGGCGTGAACATGGCGACCACGTCCATGTACTGGTGGCTCTCTTTGTGCTGACGCTGGCTGTCCGCCTGTCCGGTCAGGCAAATCAGCGGCGCCCGGTCCATGTTCGCATCGGCGACACCGGTGATCAGGTTCGTTGCACCCGGTCCCAACGTCCCGAGACAGACTCCGGGCTCACCGGTCAACCGGCCGTAGATCTCGGCCATGAACGCCGCACCCTGTTCGTGACGGGTCAACACGAACTCGATCGGAGAGTCTTCGAGCGAGATCATGAAATGAGCGTTCTCTTCGCCGGGGACGCCGAATATCTGCGTCACACCTTCGGCTTCGAGGCACTTTACGAACAGATCTGATGCCTTCACGGTTTCTCCTGTTGAGTGCTGTTGTTAGATCGAAAGTTAGATCGAAAGTTGGATGGAAAGTTGGACGGAAGCTGGATGGAAAGTCGGATCGAAGGTCGAATCGACGGCTCGGTTGGCGAACAGATTGATTGACAATACGGGCGAACAACTGGGGCGTATGGGTACGGATTCCCAGCTGCCCGCTGAGTATGACCCAACCGGGGCCACGCCGACACGTGGGGTCACAAGATGCGGTCTGCGTGCAGGAACCACAACTCGAAACGGGGCAACTCGGCGAGCCCCATCGCGTCTTTCAATGCGCGTTGGTACACGCTGCCTTGGCGACGATACGCGTCCGCGCGGGCGCTCAACGCGACATCCCCTTCGACTGGATCGGTCTTGTAGTCCGCGATGACGGTGTCTCCTGTTGTCGGATCGCGGTAGACGAGATCGATCGTTCCGGCGTAGTAACCGACAGGGCCGGGTGGATCGCCCACGCCTTCTCCCAAATCTTCGCCCACCTCTTCGTCCGCACCCGGCCCGCAGAGCACCGCTAGTTCCCGTGCCAGCACGCAATCAGTCAGCTCGGCAAGCCGGGCGAACAGCCCGCCGGAAGCGATCCGGTCGAGCAGGTCCCTGCCCTCCTCGACAGCCGCATCGAGATATCGCGGCTCGACGAGCGATTCGAGGTGGGTCGCGATAGAGGCGCGGTGGCGCTCCATCTCCGTAGTCGACCCTACGTCCGTGGGGTTCATGTCGTTCGCGTGCTGGGTGTGCTGGGTGTGCTGGGTGTAGTCGAATTCCTCCAGTACACGGTGAATCACAATACCGATCTCGCGCGCGAAGCGGCTCGAGTGGAACCGAGCGTCATCGGCCATTTCAACACCCGGGTCGAGGTGCGCCTCGGCCGAGGCCGCTCGCCCGACTGGGCGCTCCATCCGGCTCGCGGCCTCCTCCCGCAGTGCGCGAAGGCGTGCGGATGCTCGTGCGACATCGGATTCTGCCGGCAATCCCGCTCCGCGCACCATCAACAGCGACGGCTGCGTGGGCGAATCGAGCGCGAGCGCCGGCAGTGAATAACGGACACCAAACGGGTCCTCGAATCCGACCCGCCCGGCTGCAACTTCGCGATTCAGACGCGCAACGATCTCGCCCTCGAAGCGGGGTTCGATCAACTCGATGGGTTGCCCGACGCCCGCACGCAACTGAAACGACGGCCAGACTCCGGCGAGTACGAGACGTTGTTTCGCTCGAGTCATCGCGACGTAGAGTGTCCGAACCCTCTCGGCCTCCGAAACACGCTCGCGCGCGAATTCGACCCGATCCCATCCCAGCGTCGAAGCCCCGCACAAGCGATATTCGAGATTCCCGCCCAGCTCGCGCGCACCACAATCCGTACCCGGAACGGGACCGACGCCTTTGTGCAGCTGCATCAGGTAGACGTGCTCGAAGTCGAGTCCTTTGGCGCCGTGAATGGTCATCACCGCAACGGCATCGTCGATGATCTCGACAGGCCGACCCTCTTCCGCATCGTCTTCGGAAGCCACCGCCTTTCGCAGGCGCCGGAGCAGCTGGTGTGTGTCGCCGCCGTCCGCGAGCCCCTCGATCAACTCACGGAAGAAGCGGTCGAGGTTCGCGCACCTCCAAGCGCCCAGAAACCGCGTCGCCTCGGTCGCCTCGAACAGCGACCGGGTCCGCAACTTCTCGACGAAGACATCGCTGGCGTCGCACTCGAATGACTCCCGCAGCACCGCGATGTCGGTCACGATGCCGATCAGGTTTTCCTCCCATCCCCGGATTCGGTCGATCCCCGGAACATCGGTGGGAACCGCGTGCGCCGCTTCTCGAATCAGGTTCGCCAGGTCAGAAAGCACATCCGGACACGGTGTCTCGAGTGCACCGATGCGGTCAGGCAGGTCCCGACTCCAGAGCGGAACCAACGCCGCGTCGGGAACTCCCACCATCGAAGAGCGAAGCAACGTCAGCAGAGCGAGGCGGTCGTTCGGGTCGAGCACGGTGCGCAGCAGGCTGGCCGCCTCGATGATCTCACGGCGGCGGTAGTAGCTGCGATCCCCCTCGACCACATAGGGAATGTCCGCGTCGCGAAGCGCGCTGAGATAGATCTCCCAATCACTCCTTCCGCGGAACAGCACACCGATCGATGCCCATTCGACGTCGTCGCGATCGTGAAGGCGGCGCAGGTCACGCGCGAGAGCGTGAGATTCGATTCGTGTCGCCTCACTCGACCGCGTAGGTACCGCGGTTTCCTCATCCCATGCGGCCGAGATCCAGTGCTCGACGGTGGCGGCACCCGCAATTCGTCCGACAGGCTCTACTGCTTGCGTCGACAAGTGCGCAGCCGAAGGAATCAGCGGTTGAAATGCGGGCTGCAAGCCGGGCTCTTCCTCCATCGCGGGCGCGATGATCCGTTCGACTTCATCGAGGATGGCCGGAACCGAACGATGGTTGACGCTCAGCCTCTCCCTGAGGCCCCCCGCTTCGAGAACATCTGCGATGAAAGCGTCGTATGCCGCGAGGTCGGCGTTCCTCCAGCCGTAGATCGACTGCTTCGGGTCACCCACCAGAAACAGACCCGGACGGCTCGAGGCGGCATCGTCTTGGCCACTTTCCGAAAGCGCGAGCGATCGGACGATGTCGCACTGTCGCATATCGGTGTCCTGAAACTCATCGACCAGCAGCTGGTCGATCCCGGCTCGAATTCGACTCGCGACTCGCTCGTTTCCCGCCAGCAACTCGCGTGTTTCGCGAAGCAGTGCAGAAAAGGTCGCGACTCCGCGCTGTCGCAACAGCAGCTCCGTTCTGGAAAGCAACTGCGTGAGCGCGCCGCGAGCGAGTTCGAGCAGCTCCAAGTCGATCTCGAGCACGTGCGCGAGGATTCGGTGTACCTCGGCGGCTGACCTCCGCGTTGCCGGATCTTCGCAGGCATCGATTCCGATCGACTCGGTTTCTCCCTTGTTGAATCGACCGCGTCCCCAATCCGCAATCCGCTTCTTCTCGTTGTCCGGCCAGTTCTCCCGCAGCCACCCAACCAGCTGTTGCAGCCCAGCGCGATCGTCTGGTGTATTCGATCGCAACCATTCCAGCGTTTCGCGAATGCGAGCAGCCGTCGTCCCGGTGACTCCGGACCGCCCGGTCAGTTCTGCGACCCATGGGTCGACCGACTCGAGCGCCGAAGCAAACCGATCGCACAATCGGACGATGCGATCCGGCGACGCCGGGTCCACACCGAAGGCCACTGCCGGCGTTCCGCTATCGAGCAGTGCCAGCAGTTCCTGTTCCAACTCGCGGGGGCCGATACCGCGCGCAGCGAGCCCGAGAAACGCCGGATCTCCTGATTCGGTGTAGGCCGACTCGAGGCTACGCTCGAGTACGTCGCGTACGATTTCCGCTTGGATCCGTCCGTCGGCGTCGACTTCCAAGTTCGGGTGCAGCCCGGCATCGAGCGCATTGTCGCTGAGCAGTCGACGACAGTAGGCGTGGATCGTCGCCACCACCAACCGATCCAACGCGCCGACCAACGCACGCGCGCGCCCCTGGCGCACGTCAGCATCCGGGGGCAGGACATCATCGTCCAACCATTCTGGGATCTCACCGCGCTCGACCTCCCGAAGCCCCGCACCAATCCGCTGGCTCATTTCTGCGGCAGCTTTTTCGGTAAACGTGATGGCAACCACCCCAGCCAACACGTCGGATGCGATCCGGTCGGATTGCACTTCGTCTCCGGACTCGACGCTCGCCTCGACGCGGTCCCAACCCACACCCAGGCACCACGCCAGTACCCGTGCGACCAACGCCGTGGTCTTGCCGGTTCCGGCCCCGGCCTCGAGGATCAGCGGACGGTCGAAAACGCGCTGCGCCAGGGCCCGAGCTCGCCGGTCCGATTCGCGTAGGTTCGCATCGTCCGTACCTTGCGTGACGCTCATGAATCGTTCATCCCGATCTTCCACATGTTCACCAGCGCAACCCCGGCGCCCGAAACCGCTGGCGCCTCTTCCAGCCAGCGCTCCAGCCGATGACGCAAACCGCTATCCCCGCGAATGCACGCTTCCTTCACCTCACAGCTGGAACACCGACGCGGTTCAGACCCGGTCGCGGCGTCTACCAGCCTCGGGAAAAAACTGCCACGGTCGATCACGTCGAAGACCGTCGCGATCGAGCGCTCGAACGATTCGATGAGATCGGTGTCGTCGGAACGCACGGTTTCCGAACGCGCGTGATCCGGTGTCACCGGACTGATGTAGAGGTACTCGCCGATGCCCGCTTTGTCACTCGCCTGCTCGGCGGCGATCGCATAGGCGCCGGCCTGCAGAGATCCGCCTTGTGACATCCGTTTCCGAAGCGATTCGCGGCGGGCGGCTTCGGACTTCTGATCCGCGGTGGCCTTGCCTGTCTTGTAGTCGATCAACACCAGTGTGTGGTCTTCGGACGCGTCGACCCGATCCGCGCGGAAGCGCACTTCTCGCCCGCTCGACTGCGTCCGGACGATCCCGTTCACTTCGGTCCCGACCACTCCAGTCGAGCCGGCGGCGTCTGGGGTCGAGGAAGTTCGCCTCGCGACCGCCAGGTGCCCCAGCGCACGGGCGGCCAGCACACGCGAGAAGCCGGGTGAACGAATCCCCTGCTCGTTGGCCTTCCGCTCCGCGAGGTCGAGCAACACGCGCTCCAGCTCTTCTCGAGACGCGGGCCACGAAATCCTCACGGGGGTCTGTCTCGCCAAGGTGGCGAGGTCATCGATTTCGGTATCGGCACCCGCGCGAGAGAGTGCTTCGGCGGCCAATTGCTGCAAGAAATCGTGAACCAATGCTCCGATGATGCGTGGATCGGCCGACGGAAGCTCGGCGCATGCGTCGGGGATCGGCTCGATGCGCATCAGGCGACCCAAGAACGCTTCCCAGGGGCAGGCGGCGATCCGTTCGGCGGTGGTGATGTACAGCGGTGCGTGGCGTGGATCCGCTTTGTCCGCCGGGGCTCCGATGAAACCGTAGTAAGGCCCGAGCTGCGCGGTGCCATCCGCACTTCGCGAGACCGGCGCCAGAGCCTGGAGTTCCGAGAGTACCGACGCCCGCGCGTTGGCGAGCGATGCTGTATCGCTGAGACTTTCGCGGGGCGCCCCGCCCGTCTCGGCAATGGCGATGCGAAACGCCCTGCGAAACTGGTCGCGGGTTCCGTACAACCCGGCTACGAGCGCGTGTTCGTGTGCGGGGCGCAACACCCCGGAGTTCTGCTGGACTGATTCCGGGCCCCGT
>JAJDAM010000813.1 GCA_029261905.1 Deltaproteobacteria bacterium | reverse complement strand
TCCTTGGACGAGTCGAGACGCGCCACGGTGTCGCAGCTCTATCAGTTTCGCGCACAGATGCATATGGACGGTATGCTTCGCAAAGCGGAATCTTCTGAGTTCAGCTGGTTCGATGTCAGCGCAAAGTTGCGAGAGAGCGGGGTCGAATCCCTGACGGAAGCGGAGCAGATGTTTCTCATCCTCCACGCAACAGCAGACGCTGTGCGTTTGGACAACGGAATCCTCCAATATCAGAACGGATTCCTGGATGACGATTACGTTGCGTACGTCGAGAATACGATTCGCCTTCTCGAACCGGATTGGAATGAGATCGGCCTGTTTCAGCGTGGGGCCTTCAGGCCAGGCTTCATCACCGCGGTCAACCGAATTCGCGAAAACTCAGAATCGGGCGGGCCAGAGCAACGTCAATAGAATGACTTCACAGCTCGCGACGCCCAATGAGCCAATCCAGCACGTAGGGGCATCCATGCAAGCGCGCCAACTGGCGGAGGTTCTGCTAGCAGTTGTTGCGATCTGGTATCTGATTGAGATCATCCCGACGATTCCGTTCTTGTTCGACGCTCTTGCCACACCTTCTGCCAGGACTGACGATCCGGGCGCTTTCCGGTCCGCGTACCTGATGACGAGCATTCTTCTCCGTGTCTTCGTTGGGTTCGCACTCCTTATCTGGCGCGGGCATCTCGCTGCTCGACTTGTTCCCGCGGCCTCTGTCTCCGCGGAATCACCGCCGTGGCAGTCTGCGGCCTTTGCAGTGCTGGGGATATACTTCTTCGCCCGAGGGCTTTCGGCATCGGTGCCCGTTGTGATCACTGGACTTCTCGCCGGGAAAACAATGTGGTCGTTGGCAGCCAAGGATCTCGCGCAGGCCGTGGTCGGGTTGGCTCTATTCTTCGGTGCACCTGGGCTCTCTGGCGCATGGCACGGACTCAGATCCGCAGGAAGCCAGCGCTCTGCATAACACGCCATTTCAGTGGACGTGGCTCAGCGCAGACCCATCGAACTTGGTACCGTTCTGGCGATTATCATCGGCATGTCAGCGGGTGCTCTGGGCGAGCCAGGTGCTGAACGCCAAATCGGTTAGGTGACCTCGTGGCTGCTGGCGATGTGCACGAGCGGGCGAACGTGATCTGGGCGGAGCGGCTCGGCTGCTCCCCCGAGCTACTTCAAACCGAAGGCGTTCATTTCATCGCCCCGCCACATCCAGACCGCTGCTTTGTACTCTCGACCCCCCCGGCGACTATCGTGGCAGTCGAATCTTCCGTTCATCAAGAGCTTGCTCGTTGCGACCAGTCCCTCCTGCTCGATCCGGTTGGCCTCGCTCGGCTCCTTCGGGCTGATCCCGCCGTAGTCGGCCCGGCCTTCGTTGGTTACTCCACCGAGGTACGCGAACCGTCGCCAACCCTCGAGGTCTTCTCAGCAGTCGAGTCGCGCGCCTTCGCCGAGATCGAGTCTGCGCTGTCGCACGAGGCCTGGAGCCACGCAAACCTCGAAGCGGCTGCCTCCCCCATATTCGCCGTCATGCGATCTGGATCGGTCGTGTCGGCGGCCGGCGCAGAAACCGTTGGCGGTCGCGTCGGCCATATCGGCGTCGCGACTCATCCGGCTCACCGAGGCCGGGGTTTCGCGCGGCAAGTTGTCGGCGCGGCCGCATTCGCGGCGCACAAAGCGGGGCTCCTCCCTCAGTTTCAGACTCTCTTTGCGAACGAGGCTGCGATGGCCGTGGGCCGCGCTCTCGGCTTTGCCCACTACGCAACAACGCTATCCGCGCGTTGGGGGGCTGCGGCCAACTGACACCAATCAGTCCCCCGTCACTAACAGACACCACGGTTACATGAACGAAGGTCTCTTCCCGATGATTTGCTGCTCTCGCAATCCCTCGAGCTCTTCCTCGGTCAAGCCCAACTCGCCGCCGAGAATCTCTTCGTTGTGCTGGCCGAGCATCGGTGGTGGCGAGCGATGCAGCTGCCGCGACAGAGCCGAGAAAGCCATCGGAAGGCCGGGATATCGGGTCGAACCTGTAACGGGATGTGTGAGGGTCTGATAGAACTGCCGGGACTCGAGCTGTTCGTTGGGCAGGATGTAGTGGGCGTTGATCACCGGAGCGGCTGGCACGCCCGCGCTCGTGAGGGACTCGGTGATCTGGTTCAGATCCTGCTTTGCGAGCCAGCCCGATAGCCGCGCATCGATCTCATCGTGCCGCTCTCTTCTGAGCTCGGGGGTAGCGGACGCCCACCACTCTTCGCGTGGTCCGCCGTGCTCTTCGATCAGTGACACCAGCGCTTGCCACTGCTCGTCGGTCGCGACGGCCAGTGCCAACAGGTTGTCGTCGCCCGCACAGGCGTAGATGCCTTGCGGTGCCGAGACGGGACCGCGGTTTGCGTCGCGTGAAAGCAGTTGCCCATACGCGGAGTACTCGATCACCTGCTCCGCCGCGAGATTGAGTGCGGTCTCGACCAGCGGAACTTCGACCAGTTCACCCACTCCGGTTCTTCGCCGATTCTCGAGCGCCATCAACAGCGCGAACACCCCGTGTGCGCCACCGACAGGGTCGCACGCGCCGCGAACCACCAGCGGCAAGTCCTCGTATCCCGTCATCTGCGCGAGGCCGCTGACTTGTTCGATTGTCATCGCGAAACCGGTGCGATCGCGCCACGGACCGTCCAGGCCAAACGCCGGCATCCTCACCATGATCGCGCGGGGGTTCCATTCGTGGATGGTCTCCCATCCCAACCCGAAGTTGTCGAGCACTCGAGGAGCGAAATTCTCAACGACGACGTCCGCATCGGCAATGAGTCGCCGCAGTAGCGCCTGGCCCTGCTCGCTGTCGAGCTTGAGCGTGACGTCGCGCTTGCCTGGATTCGCGCCGTGAAAGACGGGCGACCATTCCCACATCTGCTCGCCGGGGCGCGCGCCGGCGAATCGCATGCCGTCGGGTCGTTGGATCGACTCGACCTTGACGACGTCGGCCCCCATATCGGCGAGTACCGCCGTGACGAATGGTCCCGCCCAGAACGCCGACAGGTCGACGACGCGCAGACCGGTGAGCGGTAGCGGGCCAGTGCCTTCCGCGGACTGCCGGACCGGTCGCAGCGTTGCGCACTCGGCCTTCACCTCGACGGCGTGCTCGTCGAGTCGGGGCGCTGTACCGATCGGGAGATCCGGTGCATCTCCGAGCCGATACGGCTTTCGGGGCTGCACGAACCCGGCGGGGTTCTGCCGATACACCTCGCGCTCGATGAAGTGATCCATGTTGGGCAGGGATCGCCCGTCGCCGATCGGTGCAACCGGGATCCGCAGCAAGATCGCGAGTTCGACGATCTCCTCGACGCTTCGCTCCCGTGTCCAACCGTGGATGACTTCCTGCATGAATGCGAAGTTCTTCATTCGAGCGCGGCCATCGAAGTACTTCTCATCCTCGCCGACGTCCTGCCTGCCGATCATCGAGCAGAAATCCTTCCACTGCTGCCCGGTGATGGTGCAGAAACCGACCCATCCGTCTTTCGCAGGTTCGATGGAAGGGAGTTCGAGACCCCGGGCCAGTGGACCTTCGACCCATTGTCCGTTCAGATCGTGGTAGATCGTCATACACAGCAGCATCGCCTCGAACATCGACACATCGACCGATTGACCCGATCCGGTGTTTCGAGCGGAGAGCCACGCGAGCATCCCGCCTACCGCGGCGAAACTGCCCGCAATCCACTCGCCGAAACGCCCGCCGGCATACACCGGCATGCGACCGGGCAGACCGCGGTACCCGGTCGACCCGGTTGCGGCCTGCAACGTGAACTCGGTGTACGGACGATCGGCGCACGGGCCCTCGGCCCCCCAACCCGAGATCGAGACCCAACACAGACCGGGGTTTCCCTCTCGCAGCCGTTCGTAGCCGAGCCCCATCGCATCCATTTCGCCGGGCGGACGACTTTCGACGACGAGGTCCACACTGGCCGCTATCTCGCGCAGCGTCGCTCCGCCCGACTCACTCGACAGATCGAGCGAGATGCTGCGCTTCGACGCGTTGAGGTATTGGAAGAGCGCCCCGTCGCTGCCTTGGGGAAGCCGCGTACCCGATGCCGTCCAATGCCGAAGCGGGTCGCCTGCAGGCGGCTCGACCTTGATGACCTCGGCACCCGCGTCGACGAACAGCTTCGTACAGTACGGGCCGGAGATTTCGCCCGAGAGTTCGAGAACCCGCATTCCTCGAAGCGGCGACACCGGTTGCGCGTCGGCGGCTTCGTTGTCCGATGTCATTTGGCGCCCCAGGTCCTGCGTACGAGGGCGGCCCGAATCAGAAGACGGTGTACCCACCGTCGATCCGAATCGTGTCGCCCGTATGGAAGTTCGATGCGCTCGAAGCCAGGTAGACGGCGATGCCTTCGAGGTCTTCGGTCGTTCCCCAGCGACGAATGGGCGTTCGGTGCAAGATGGTCTCGTTGAGTGCCTTGTGTTCCACAGCCCCGGCTGTCGCGTCGGTCACGATCCAACCCGGCTGGATCGCGTTGACACAGATTCTGTGTCGTCCGAGCCGGACCGCCATCGATCGCACGAATGCCTCCATCCCGCCCTTGCTCGCTGCGTACTGAGCCTGCGCGGGCGCACCGAAGAGCACGCTGATCGACGAGATCGCGATCAATTTGCCACCCTCACCGCGATCCACCATGTGGCGGGCCGCCTCCCGAAACGTGAGGAAGGTGCCATCGAGATTGGTCGACATCAGCTCGCGCCAGCGCGCGAGACTGAGCTTCATCGGATCACCAGGGGCTCCGTAGCCGGCGTTCGCAATACACACATCGACCTGACCGAAATGTTCGAGCGTCGCCGCCATCGCGGTGGCGGTTTCATCCTCTGATGCGACGTCACAACGAAGCGCAACGACGCGAACACCGAGCGCTTCGAGTTCCCGCTTTGCGTCCGCGTTCTTCTGCTCGTTGCGCGCCCAGATCGCGATGTCGGCGCCTGCCTTCGCGAGCCCTCGAGCCATCCCGAGGCCAATGCCGCCGTTGCCCCCCGTCACGACTGCTACGCGGCCACTCAGATCGAACATTCATCACTCCTTGGCTTGGAAAGGCGAGATTGGAAAATCAAACGCGAATAGAGGTAACGGAAATCATCCTGACGTGTGTCAGCTTTGCTCGACGACCCTCAGCTGGTTTTGGGCCGCTTGGCCCAACCCTTGTCGTGCGGTGCCATGAAGGCGACGGTGAGTCGCATCGCGCTGTGAAGCCAGCGTCCGTCGACTCGCACGTATTCATCGTCTTCGTAGCCCGCCATCCAAAGGGGTCGGTAGTCGAGCGTGGTACACGGCGCCAGGATGTCCCATCGCCCGCGCGCCCGATCTCCTTCGACGGAAATCTCGGGTTTGACGAAATAGTGCAGCGAAAAACGCAGCGTCGGTTCACAGAATCGCTGGTAGATCTGATCGCGCCCGGTCGAAACCCCGAGCCCCTTGCCGCCGTCCCAAACCGCGTCCTCGGAGAACAGGTCGGTGATCGCGCCAGCGAGCCGCTCGAGTTCGGCTCGTTCGACAACGCCGTTGCGATCGTATCGCGCGTCGGTCAAGCGGCCATACTCCGCTTTCAGCCGCTGGATTTCCGCGATGTCCTCCACGCGCTGCAGCCGCACGCGGAATCCTTCGACGAGTTT
>JAJDAM010000812.1 GCA_029261905.1 Deltaproteobacteria bacterium | reverse complement strand
CCATGACTTCGTGTATCGCAAGAAGATCGGGTTCTCGTCACCTTTTGGCGACTGGTGCTCCGATCCGCTTTGGTGGCGAGACTACATCGACAAGTTGGATATGGGGTTTCTCGATGATTTGATGGATACCTCGAAGCTGCGCGCCACACTCGCGCTGCCCGAGGGTCAGCCAAAAGGGTCGGGCCAGAATCTGAATCTGATGTTTACGATCGCGAATCTGCAACTCTGGCACGAGATCTTCATCGAAAGCAGCGACCCGCTCTCCGACGAAGCGTGGAAGGCCGCGCTCCCCGAAAAAATCCGAGAAGAGGTGTCGCGGACCTAGCCTGATTCGAAATGCTTCGGAAGCGGAGGCCATCCCTGGCCGCCTCCGCGTCGTTGACCGACTGGCGAATTGCGAATCGGGCCCAGTGGCCTACGCCGGGCGCTTCATACCGCTTCTCGATGCCCCTCCAAGGCATCTCGGAGGGCCGGATTCGCCTGCTTCGCCTGCTGGATCTTGCGCGTTCCATACTCGATCGTCGGATGGGATTGATCCAGTATCGCTTGCGGGTAGCTGGGTCGCTTCGTCAGCCTTTCCCAGTACGCAGCACATTCGGGCCGAAGGCCCGCACCGACGAAGACATGCAGGCTGTCCACCTGCACCAGGCGTTCGAAGATCACCAGCCAACTCACATCTGCCAGGCTGAACGTCTCGCCGAGGATCCACGGTCCCCGGCTCGTTTTCAATTGTTGCTCGAGCGCGTCGAGGTGCGTGCGCATCTGCTTGCGGCTTCGGCCCAGAATTTTCATCGCGGGGGTCAGGCCGGGAAGAGAGTCGAGCTTCCGGAACTTGAACATCAAGAACAGAAACGGCCGCTTCCGATCGAAATGAAACAGTACGCCTTCGAAAATCTTCCAATACGGAATCTTCTCGATCATCGATGAGAAGATCGGTAGGGTCAGGCCGGGAACTGCGTTGCCAGCACTTTCGTCGCCGTGTTCGATCGGGTCGTGGGTGAGTGACGATCGGTCGATCCAATATTCCATCTGCTCGCGTAACTTCGCGTCGTCTGGGATCAGTGACGCGCTGCCCGGTGGTGCGTGCGCGGCCGCATAACGAATCTGTTCGTGGGATTCGTAGATCGGGTGGCCGTTGTGAACGAGCACCGGCACGGTGCCGCCCGGATTCACTTTCAAGAAGTCACGACTGATGTTCTGGTACGAGCCGGTTTCGATCAGATCGATGTGGTGGCTCTTGTAGGGGATCTGCAGCTCCGCCATGCAGACCCGCGACTTCATCGAGCACAGCGAGAGCGCGTTGTGGTAGAGCTCGAATTCCTGTTCGTAGGGCAAATCGATGTCGGGTTGGTGACCGGCAGGAACCGGATGGGTCTTGCGTTGGCTCTTTTCCCAGAGCCACCAACTGCCTGCTCCCGCGATTGCGATCAGAAACACTGCCAACATGGTTTTCGAATCTCCTGGGCCGTCCACGCTACGCTCACTGGCTATCCACTCGACTAGAGATCAACTCTATCCACTCGACTAGCACACCGCAAGGCGGCCGTTGACGTCTGGCCCCGCGCCGAAATGGGTCTCGGCTCACCACGGCGAGTCCCTATGGCATCATTGCCCGATGTTCAAACTGCTGCTGTTGTTCGTCGCGCTGCCGGCGATCGAACTGGCCATTCTGATCGAACTCGGCAGCCGCTTCGGAACGCTGCACACCATTGGATTGATCATCGTCACCGGTGTGGTCGGTGCCTCGCTGGCACGAGGTCAGGGCGTCAGCGTGGTGCGTGCGATCCAGAGCGAAATCGCCGAAGGCCGGCTGCCGGCGAATTCGATGGTCGATGGCGTGATCATTCTGCTCGCCGCCGCACTGTTGATGACACCGGGTGTGCTGACCGACGCGTTCGGATTTCTGTGCCTGGTTCCCGCGTTTCGCAACGGGGTGCGCGCTGCGTTGTGGCGTCGCATGGAGGATGCCGTTCGAGAAAACCGTATTCAGGTTGATTTTCACGGCGGGTTTCCCGGGCAGCCCGAATCGGACCTTCACCAGGAACGGGTCGTCTACGACGTGGATGACTCACGCAACCGACCACCGGACGACAGCCTGTAGGTCCAGCGTCGAGCCGCTGAAGCTTGCGGAAGTTCGGTTCGAAGCGTAGTCAAGATTGAACGCTCCGCCGGAATCAGCTGTCGGCTCGGGCCTCCCAGCGGGCTCGAGCCTTGGCCCGTTCGGCATCACGGTCCCGCGCAGGGGCCGTCGTCGTCAAGCCGCCGACCAGCCGCGCCGTGGCCGCGGTGATGTCGGCAACCGCTTCATCGAAGACCTCGATGTTGGCCTTCGAAGGTTTTCGAGTTCCGCTGATCTTGCGCACATACTGGAGCGCGGCGTCGGCGATTTCGGATTCGGTCGCAGGCGGTTCGAAATTGTGGAGCGTTCGAATGTTTCGACACACGGAGGCGCCTCCTTTCTTCGTTCGATTTCATTGGATCGAATCTGCAGCCGATTGATCCCGTGGACCGCAATCATTCGAGACCCGAATCCATCGCGTTTCCCAACTCGGATACACCGCGATAGACTACGCCGGCGCGCTTCGAGGAGAAAGCCGATGTCGTTCGTGTTCAACCCGATGGATCCTGAAGTGCTCCGCAATCCGTACCCGACCTACAAGCGGATGCGTGACGACCATCCCGTCTACCGACACCCCGCGGGCTTTTGGGCTCTGACCCGCTACCGGGATGTGTCGGAAGCCCTGAAAGATCCCGCGACTTTTTCATCCGCTGCGATGGGTCGCCAGAGCCAGTCGATGGGGATGGCGCCAGTCGCCGCGAGTGACCGCGAACGCGCCGCGCAGATGAACGGAATCGGCAATTCGCTGATCTCGGCAGACCCGCCGCTGCACACCCAACAACGCAATATCGTGAACCGCGGCTTCACGCCGGGGCGAATCGGCGCACTGGAACCCCGGATCGTGGAGCTAGCGGAGGAGTTGTTGGCACCGTTCGAGTCACGCGGTCACTGCGACCTGACCGCCGAATTCGCGAACCCGCTGCCCGTCAGTGTGATCGCGGAACTGCTCGGATTGGACCCGAACAAACGTGACGATTTCAAGAAATGGTCGAGTGACATCATCATCGGCGCGACCCAGGTGGGCGGCATGGGGAAGGCCGTGATCGACAGCATGCTGAAGTTCCGCGACACGATCGAAGAAGCTGTCGAAGACCGCAAGAAGAACCCTGGGACCGACCTGATTTCGATCCTCGTCGACGCCGGCCTCGGCGAAGGGATTCTCGACGCGAATTCGACGATGGGTTTCGCAGGCTTGCTACTGGCTGCAGGCTCCGAGACCACGACGAACCTGATCGGCAATGTGATGGTGACGTTGCTCGAAGATCCGGGACTCTTCAAACAGGTTCGCGAGGATCACGAACTGATCAAGCCGTTGCTCGAAGAATCGCTGCGACACGATCCCCCCGTCCAGATGCTGATGCGCCTGACGACCCGAGACACGGTGATCGATGGGACCGAGATCCCTGCAGGCAACCTGGTCATGATGATGCTCGGCTCGGCGAATCGCGACGAGACCCGGTTTCCGGATCCGGATACGTTCGATATCGAACGAAACACCCAGGGTCACCTGGGCTTCGGTTTCGGCAACCACTTCTGCCTCGGGGCGTCGTTGGCGAGGCTGGAGGGAACGATCGCGATCGCACAGCTCATCGAACGATTGCGGGAGCCGAAACTGGCGACACCCGAAGTGGAGTATCACGGCTCGTTTCTGATTCGCGGGCCGGCGACGCTTCCCATCGAGTTCGAGTCACGTGTCGCCGCCTGATCGACAGTCGTCGTCCGAACCCAAGTCGATGTAGGCTTTGTCAGAACCCATCCCCACCGACACGACGACTCCACAGATCGCGCAGCCGCCCCGGCTGCCGCGACCGGTCCGGTTCGCGAACGCCGCCGCGGCGTTGGCCCGAAGGGTCGGATTGGAGTTCATCAAACTCGATGAGCAGTCGCTCGTGCGGGCAGCGAAGAAGCAAACGGGCCTGTCCGATTTCGGCGACGGCCCGTTTCTGGAACCGATGCGATTGCTGCTCGAGTCGCTCGAGTGCGATGCGCAGCTGTCACTGCTCGGTCGAACGATCGCGAAGACCGAGATCATCCGGTTGCTGTCGAATCGATTGCAGATGGTCCGCGACCGCGAGAAGAATCCGCAAATAGGCGACGTCGAAATCCGGCGCCCGTTATTCGTTGCGGGTCTGCCGCGGACGGGCTCGACGATCCTGCACGACCTGCTCGCGCAAGATCCGAACAGCCGGGCGCCGCTCACCTGGGAGTGTATGCATCCCTCGCCACCGACAGAGCGCGCGACCTATGAAACAGACCCGCGAATCGAAGCGTGCGACAAACAATTCGAAGGCGTCGACCGGTTGATTCCCGGTTTCAAGGCGATGCACCCGATGGGGGCACGGCTCGCGCAGGAGTGCGTTGTCCTGACACAACATTCGTTCTGCTCGGCGATCTTTCACAACGAATACCGCGTGACGAGGTATCAGGACTGGTTCGATTCGCTCTCTGGACTCCCGGCGGATTCAGCCGCGCAGTCCTGGCCAGGCGTCTACGACTTTCATCGCCGGCAGTTGCAGCATTTCTCGTGGCGCTGTCCGACGGAGCGCTGGGTTCTGAAATCTGGAATGCACATGTGGGCGTTGGAGCACCTCTTCGATGCATACCCCGATGCGTGTATCGTGCAGACCCATCGCGACCCGGTGAAGGTCGCGACATCGTTCGCGAGCCTCACCACGTTGGTTCGCAGCATGTCGAGCGATGGCGTCGACGCGGCGCAGCTGGCGGCGGATTGGACACCGCGACTGGCCGCCGCACTCCATCACGCGATCGACGTGCGCGATTCGGGTCGCGTTCCATCGGAAAACGTGTTCGATATGCAATTCACCGAGTTTCTCGCCGAGCCGATGAGCGTCGTCGAGAAGATCTACGACCATTTTGGTTTCGAATTGACGGGCACGGCTGCGGACGCAATGCATTCGTTTTCGTCAAGGAATCCACCGGGGAAACACGGTGTGCATCGCTACACACCCGAGCAATACGGGCTCGATGTCCGCACCGAACGCGCTCGCTTTGCCCGCTACACAGAACGATTCGAGATCGAGCCGGAGCCCGCTGGGCTCATCAACGTCGGCTGACCGAAACGGAAATTCGGGCGATCGAACCCAGTGAGCGCGCTGGGATGTGAGAATTCAGCCGGGGCGCCGCCACAAGCTGGCGAGCCACGGTTGCTGATCGCGGGGACGGCCAGCAGGGCGGTAGTAGTGGCGGATTTCCTCGAAGCCGGCTCCGATCGCGAAATCGCGCCAGCGGTCGAAACCGTGATAGGCGCCGTAGCGTCCGCGATTCCAGCCCTCGTCGTTGTCTCCGCGTGGGTTCGAAGCGAACAGCACACCGCCCGCGCGCAGGCAATGACGCAGTTCTCGCAATACCCGAGGCAGTTCTTGGGCCGGCACATGGAACAGCGATGCGTTCGCGAACACTCCGTCGAAGGTCGCATCGGGGAGATCCAATTCGAGAAAATTCTGGTGCCAGACCTCAGCACCTGAGAATTCTCGTGCCATTTGCACGAACGATTCCGTGCCTTCGAGACCGGTCGCAACGTGGCCGCGATCGATGAAGTCACGTAGGTCCCGCCCCGGCCCACAACCGAAATCGAGGATACGGTGGGGGCCATCGCCGCCGATCGCGTCGAGCAACGCCTCAATGTTCTGAGAAACGTCGTGCCCGCGCGTCCCTTCCCAGAACTGCTGTGCGTCGACCTGGTAGTGGTCGAGCGTGCGCCGAGAGAGTTCGGCGAGTTCGCTCCCTTCGAGCTTGGGGGTGTTCGTCTCATTCGGCATGGAAACCTCATTCGGCGTCAGAACTGTGGCCGGATTCTGCCGAGGGTAGCAACGGCGGGCTCGCGAAACCGAGTGGTTCGATTTGCTCGATACGGGTTATCGTCCGTCTTCAACCGGCCGGATCGAACGCGTCAGCCCGTTCGGCGACCGATTGGAACAGGGGAGTGAGACAGCGATGTCGGAAGAAGCGGTAGACGTTCTGATCGTCGGCGCCGGCGCCGCTGGCGCGGCCTTCGCGTGGAGCCTCGCCGAAACCCGGATGAACGTCGTGTGTCTCGAGCAGGGCGGCTGGATGAAGCCGGAGGAGTACCCGACAGCGGGCGTGGATTGGGAGATGCGACGGCTCGGCGATTTCGGCATGAGTCCGAACTCGCGCGGTCGCAAAGAGGATTACCCGGTCAATGATTCGGAATCGCCGATCTCGATCTCCAACTTCAATGCCGTCGGCGGCAGTACGATCCTGTACGCGGCGCATTTTCCCCGCTTCCACCCGGGCGATTTCAAGACGAAGACACTCGATGGCGTCGGAGACGATTGGCCGGTCGACTACGCGCAACTGGCGCCCTACTACGATGTGAACGCGCGCATGATGGGCGTCGCGGGGCTGGCAGGCGACCCAGCCAATCCGCACCACGATTTCCCCCTACCGCCCGTCCCGCTGGGAAAAATTGGCGAGACGCTCGCGAGAGGTTTCAACAAGCTCGGTTGGCACTGGTGGCCATCGGATAGCGCGATTGCGACACGCGACTACGAGGGACGCGCGAAGTGCATCAATCTGGGCCCCTGCATCATGGGTTGCGCACAGGGAGCGAAGGGAAGCACTGACGTCACCTACTGGCCACTCGCGGTACGGCAGGGTGTGGAGGTGCGAACCCAATGCCGGGTGCGCGAGGTCACGCTCGGAGCGAATGGCCTGGCAGACGGTGTCGTTTACTACGACGCCGATGGCGTCGAAAGAAGACAGAAAGCCGAAATCGTCGTCATCGCGTGCAACGGGGTCGGCACACCTCGATTGCTGTTGAATTCCGTTTCGAAGGAGTTCCCCGACGGTTTGGCGAACAACAGCGGGCTTGTTGGCAAGAACCTGATGTTCCACCCGTACGCGATGGTGAACGGCGTGTTCGACGAACCGATCGAGGGCTACAAGGGCCCGACCGGCTGCTGTCTGATGAGCCAGGAGTTCTACGAGACGGACTTGTCGCGAGGTTTCGTACGCGGCTACACGATCGAAACGTTGCGAGGGAACGGTCCCGTGTCGACCGCGCTGGCGGGCCTCGGTGGCGACATCCCCTGGGGCGACGACCATCACCGCGAGTTCGCGAATCGCTTCGACCGTTCCGCGGGTATGGTCGTGATCTGCGAAGACCTTCCAGAAGAGCACAACAGCGTGACGATCGATACGGATCTGGTCGATAGCGACGGCATCCCGTCACCGAAGATCAACTACAAGCTCAGCGAGAACAGCCGGAAGATGCTCGACCACAGTGTTGCGCGCGGTACCGAGATCCTCGAAGCGGCGGGCGCGCACAACGTCTTGTCGCAGGCGCCGCTGCAACCGGCGGGCTGGCATTTGATGGGAACCGCGCGAATGGGAACCGACCCGGCAAAATCCGTCGTCAACGAATGGGGTCGCAGCCACGATGTGAAAAATCTGTTCATCATCGATGGCAGCATCTTCGTGACTGCGGCCGCGGTGAATCCCACCAATACGATACAGGCGCTGACGCTCTACATCGCAGACACGATCAAGAAGAACCTGTCGAACCTGTTCGACTGATCAATTGATCGAGCAGAGCCAGACCCGACGCTGTCAGCAATGACGGCACCAGGATGAGGGGCCGAACATGAGCGAAGGCACACAGCAATCCCCGTTCAGTGCAGACCAACGGCGTGCGCTGGTTTGCGTGTTGGATCGGATCATCCCGCCCTCGGCCGACGCCAAAATGCCCGGAGCAGGCGAGTTGGGATTGGCGGACCACATCGAACAGGTGTTGCGCAAGACCCCGGATCTTCTATCGACGATTACTGACGGTCTCGAGGCGGCCGACGAACGCGCGGCCGGTAGTGGCGAGAAAGCGTTCGAGAGGTTGCCAGACAGCGAGCGATCGCGAGTGCTCGCAGAACTCTCGACCACCCACCCGGGCTTCCTGCCGAGCCTGATCTTCCACACCTACGTGGGTTATTACCAGCATCCCACCGTGGTGGCTGCCCTCGGAATGGAGACCCACCCACCCTACCCCACGGGTTTTCCGATGGAGCCCGGTGACCTGACGCTTCTCGATGGCGTGAAGCAGCGGACCCAGATGTACCGCGACGCTTGACGCGCCGCCTCGCCGCTAAGACGTGCTGATCGCCATCTCGGTGTACTTCGCAGCGACCCGTCTCATCTCGTCGGTGAACTCGATTCGGTGCGGCGTGTACCAGGGAAGATAGGTTCGCACAACCAGCGGCAGCGCGTAGCGAAGACCCCGCCAAGCCGCGGCACGGCGTTCCCGCTTCTGGTCGGGAGTGGCAGGTCCCGCGGGTCGAACTTCGAGCATGTAGCGGGTCACCCGATTGACGAAGCGCAGAAAATGGAACTGCGCGTACAGACCTGCGAACAACCGGTAGAAGTAGCCACCACACACGGAATCATAGACATCGAATGCAACCGTCCGGTGTTCGAACTCTTCCACCGTGTGCCAGGCGAACAGGTCGGCCACGGGGGAGTCGGGGTCGCCGAGTCGTTCGTGGTGGAACGAGAACAATGCGGCAGCCGTCGTGAGCGCTTCGAACCCCTCCGCGTAGGCGAGATTGAAGCGCAGTGATTTCGTGTTGGAAAAGCGCAGGTAATCGTCGGCCAGGTCCTCTTCCAACTCTTCGAGTTTCGGGAATCCCTGTCGCTGCAACGCCTTGTTGAATTTGATGTGCATGCGGTAGTGCTGGCCTTCTTGGGCGCTGAAGCGTTCGAGATCGTCGATGAGATCGGGGTCGTCGATTTGCTTCTTGGCGATCTTCATCGTTCGAATCAAATAGGGCTCCAGGTAGGGGAGCAATAGCGAGAGACCGATCGCCGAAAACGAACGCGCGTGATCCCCGTTCATGAACACCGGGTCGATACCCTCGGGAAAGTCGAAGTCCATGCGTCGAACGGTGATCTCGCTCATGAAGTCCTCATGTTGGCGGCTGCAAGTGGGCAATGGTCGCATCGCAAGCGTAGCGCTCGACCACGCGCGCGGATGAGGATCGGCACGAAACGTGCGCAGCGCGGCGCGTTTTGCGATACCCCATCCATGGAAGAACCCCTCGGCCCCGAAGTCGCGTCCGAACTTTTGGATCTGCGCGACAAGCCGCCGGAGCCATTGGCACCCTCACCGCAGGCCCTCGGGGTCTGGGAACTCGCGTGGCCGACGATCGTCAGCTTCGCGACACAGACGGCCGTGCGCTGGGCCGATTTCGCGATGGTGGGCTCGCTCGGAACCGACGCGCTCGCTGCGGTCGGACTCGGTGGCCAGGTCTACTGGCTGGTGCAGAGCGTCGGTGCGTTGGTGCCGACCGGGCTCGTCGCGGTCCTGGCCCGAGCGATCGGTGCCGGCGACAACGATCTCGCCGACGCGACGCTGCGCCAGGGCCTGCTGCTGGCGACCGCGATCGGTTTGGTCACGACCTTCGCGTTGCTGCCGTTTTGCGATTTCCTGATCGAGATCTATGGCGTCGATTCGAATGTGGTGGCACACGGATCTGCGTATGTCTTCTGGTTGCTCTGGGGAACCGTTCCGATGGCGACCTCGATGGTCTTCGGCACGGCACTTCGCGCCGCGGGGGATTCGCGCTCGCCGTTGTACATCGGCGTTCTGGTGAACCTGGTGAACCTGGGCCTCAATTGGCTCCTGATCTACGGAAACCTGGGGTTCCCAGCGCTGGGTGTTGCAGGCGCCGCGATGGCATCGAGTCTTTCGATGGCGTTGCAGATCGCATTGTTCTGGTGGCTATGGCGCGGTGGGCGATTCGTTCTGCGCCGGGGCTCTGGAAGCTTTCGCCCGGATCTAGCGCTGATGCGTCGTGTGTCGATCGTCGGCTACCCGGCCGCGTTCGAGGGTGTCGCGTTTCAGGTCGGCCTGCTCGGTTTTCAGCGGATCATGAGCATCTACGGTACGGCCGCGATCGCCGCCTACAACGTAGGAGCGCAGATCCTGTCACTGTCCTTTCTGCCGGGGATCGGCTTCGCTGCCGCGGCCGGAACGCTGGTCGGCCAGCATCTGGGCAACGGTTCACCCGACGCCGCAGAGCGTTCGGGCTGGCGGGCCATGGTGGGAGCGATCGTCGGTATGACGGCGATGGGTGCGCTGGTGCTGCTGTTTCGTGAGGAACTCGCAGGTTCGTTCACCGACGATCCGGAAGTGATTCGACTGACCGTGGCGTTCATCTGGATCCTGACGGCGGTGCAGCCGATGATGGCGGTGGAGTTCGCGATCGGCGGTGCACTGCGCGGTGCCGGCGACACATTATTCCCGCTGATCGTGATCTTCGTGGGTCTGTTCGGATTTCGCTTGATTCCGGCGACTTCGATGGTGACCTGGTGGGACGTCAGCATCGAGATGGTCTGGTGCGCGCTGATTGCGGATTGGACCGTGAAGGCGGGGATGTTGTTGGTTCGCTTTCGCAGGGGGAAGTGGAAGGAACTCGAGGTTTAGGTTGGTGGGGGGCTTTGAGCAGAGTGCTGGGTGGAGAGGCTGGGGGGTGAGGGCGCGTCGTACTC
>JAJDAM010000811.1 GCA_029261905.1 Deltaproteobacteria bacterium | reverse complement strand
TCGGCGGCCTCGACATTCTGGTCAACAACGCCGGTATCGCGTCGATGAACCACTTCGTGTTCACGCCGACTTCTACCGCACGTCGCATTCTCGAAACCAACGTCATCGGAACGTTTACCTGCTGTCGCGAGGCCGTGAAGTTGATGATGGCACGGCGCAGTGGCCGCATTGTCAACATGGCGACGGTCGCCACGCCGCTCGATCTCGAGGGGGAGGCGATGTATGCCGCATCGAAGGCGTCGGTCGTGAGCCTGACCCGTGTGCTGGCTCGTGAAGTCGCCGATCTGAACATCACCGTGAACGCGGTCGGACCGACGCCGATCCAGACCGATTTGATTCGATCCGTTTCCCAGGAAAAGATGGACGCGCTGTTGGCTCGCTATCCGCTCAGCCGCCTGGGTACATTCGAAGACGTCTCGAATGTCATCGACTTTTTCATCAAGCCCGAGAGTGACTTCATCACCTCGCAGGTGATCTATCTCGGTGGAGTCTAGGCGGGATGCGACGCTCTTGAGCCGGGCGTCACGCAGCGTTCGGACGGGTAGATGCACACCGACTTTCTGACGGCAGTCTTCGAAGAACACGCGGATGACGAAGCTTTCGCGTTTCGCGGAGACGGCTTCTCGTACCGGTGGCTGATCGATCGGATTTCGCTGTTTCATCGTCAGTTGGATCAGCAGTCGATTGGTGCAGGCTCGGTCGTGCTGCTGCACGGCGAGTTCTCGCCGCACTCGGTGGCGGCGATGTTGTGCCTGATCGAACGGGAAACCGTGGTGATTCCGATCGCTCCGAGTTCAGAAGAACAGTGCGGCGAATTCCTCGAGATTGCGCGCGCCGAGTTCGAAATCCGGGTGGAGACAAGGGGAGATCGTCACGCAGACGAGGGGCTGTTGATCAGCCGAACCGGCCTGGCCCCCGATCACGCGTTGTATCGCCGGCTCGCCGGGGCGGGCCATCCCGGGTTGGTGCTGTTTTCTTCCGGGTCGACCGGCGAACCCAAGGGAGTGGTTCACGATTGGACCCACCTGCTGACCAAATACAGGACGCGACGGCACTGCTACCGCACGTTGGCGTTTCTGCTGTTCGATCACATCGGGGGGCTCGACACGTTGTTCTACAGCCTTTCCAACGGCAGCTGCCTGGTCCTGTGTGAGGATCGCTCTCCCGAGGGTGTGTGCAGGCTCATTGCAGAACACCAGGTGCGCGTACTTCCGGTCGCGCCTTCGTTCTTGAAGCTGCTGTCGATCAGCGGCGCCTACCGGCGCCACGATCTCTCGTCGCTGGCGATCGTGACCTACGGCGCCGAGATGATGCCGGACACGACGCTCGCAAGATGCACCGAGATGTTTCCGGGTGCGCGGCTGATGCAGAAGTTCGGTACTTCCGAGGTGGGAACGCTTCGTTCTCAGTCGAAGAGTTCCGACTCGCTGTGGGTCAAGCTCGGGGGAGAGGGGTACCAGACGCGTGTCGTCGATGGGATGCTCGAGATCAAAGCGGAGTCGACGATGCTCGGATACCTGAACGCGCAGAGTCCGATGACCGAGGATGGCTGGTTCATGACTGGCGACTGCGTGGATGTCGACGGCGAGTACATCCGCTTCCGAGGTCGCAGTTCGGATCTGATCAACGTCGGAGGTCGCAAGGTGTATCCAGCCGAAGTCGAGAGCGTGATCAGCGGGATCGACAACGTCGCGGAAGTGGCCGTCTTCGGAGAGGCCAACGCACTGATGGGGCAGATCGTGTGCGCTCGGGTCCGGACGACTTCCGACGAGGATCCGAAAACGCTGAACCGGCGCATCCGCGCGGCTTGCAAGCAGTCGCTCGAAAATTACAAGGTTCCCACCAAGATCGAGATCGCGGACGAGCCGTTGACGACCGCCCGCTTCAAACTGCGTCGCGGCGAGTCGCTCTAGCGCTGGGGGTGCGGCTGGTCGCGTTCGAGCCGGTATACTCAGAGGATTCCGGATCGGACCTGGAAAAGGGACCCATGACTGCGCAGACGCGCTCCAGGTCGGACGCACCGAGTGAACGACTCATCACGATGAACCCGGTCGCCAGACGAACCGGTGCATGGCAGAGCGCGCCGCGATTCGCGGGTTTCGCACTGATGCTGTCGTTGGCTGCATCCTTGGCGTGTCGGCCGGCAGACGAAGCGCCGCGCGTACTGCTGGTGGGTATCGATGGCGCTTCGCTTCGGGTGATCGAGCCGATGATCCTCGAAGGCCGGCTCCCTCATCTCGCGGCGATTGCACGCAACGGCGTACACGGACCCCTGCGCTCCGGAAAACCGATCTTCTCGCCCAGAATCTGGAACACGATCGCAACCGGGAAGCGACCGGAAAAGCACGGGATCGAAGATTTCTCGAAGACGGATGCCAATGGCAAGACCACCTTGATGTTGGCCACCGATCGCAAGGTCCACGCGCTGTGGAACATCGCATCCGATGCCGGAATGCAGGTGGGTGTCGTCAATTGGTGGAACACCTACCCGCTCGAACCGATCAACGGCGTGATGGTCGCAGATCACTTGATGGGGGCCGACATCAAGGGCCGACTCGTCCTCACAGACGCGCAAGCCGTTCCGCCTGGACAGCTCGTGTATCCCACCACCTGGCAGGAGAGAGTCGCCGCTCTGTTCGAGCAGGAACGAAACATCACAGACGTCCCGAACCCGTTCGAGACCGTGGGCGAACTGACGCCGGGCGCCGAAAGTAGTCGCGACAACTTGTCACGGCGGTTCGTCGAAGACGGAATCGTGGTTCAGATCGCGCAGGAAATCGAAAACGAAGTACACCCCGAATTGATGATGGTCTTCCTCTCGGGGATCGATCGGATTTCTCACTTCTTGTGGGGGAATCTCGAGCCGCCGGAGCTGTACCCGGAATCCATGCGCCCACCCGATGCGCAGCGAGAGGCGGGAGTCCGTGCGCTGCAGGAGTACTACCGATATACCGATGCTCTGATCGGTCTACTCGCGGAGAACTACGGGCCCGATGACCTCGTGATGGTCGTCTCGGATCACGGATTCGAAGCCGGTGTGCGCCTGCAGCACCTGACCGGAATTCACGAGTCCAACAAAGCCATCGATGGCGTCATCTTTGCGCGTGGACGGGACATCGCGAAAGGGAAGATCGCGCACTCGATGTCGATACGCGACGTGACGCCGACGTTGCTGGCCTGGCTGGGAATGCCCGTCGCAGAGGATATGGACGGTAAGGTCGGCCACTTCGTCAAGACACCGCAGCTGCCGAAGATCGCAACCTACGACATAGAGCCCGTTCCGCACATCACCTCGGCTCCCTCCGGTTCGGAGCAGGAGATGCTCGACCGCTTGCGCATGTTGGGTTACTTCGAAGAAAACTGAAGCAGGTGGGTGACTCGAGATCGATCCTCGCCTTCGTCGGTTCAGGCCCCGGACTTCTCCACCGCAGGCAGCGGGAGACTCCGCAGCACCAGCACTGCCACTCCATAGATCCCGACGCCGAGACCCAGCACCAGGCTGAAGCCGAAGGCCATCGAAAGGATCGTCGTCAGCACCGAGCTGATCACCGAGAAGAAACCGTTGATCGCCCACGCCCAGGCCACGTACTCGGTGGGGTGTTCGCTGAGCCCCGCCACGGTGTGCAGGCCGAGTGGCATGAACGCCCCCAGGCACACGCCGAGTGGTGCGATGAACAACCCGGAGACTACGATTCTCACCGCGAGTGGGGCACCGGCAAGGGCATCGATGACCGGAGGAAGCCCGAAACTGTGTAGCAACGTGGTCGCGGCGAGAAGCGCCAGCAGGACCCACAACGCTCGATCCCGCTGGTGGGTGTACGCGCCTGCCGCGAAACTGCCGATCGCCGAAAAGATCAGCACCGAAAACAGCGTCACGATCAGCGAGTACGTCGGGAAGCCCAGGAACAGCGTGAGCCGTTGGATCAGCACGATCTCGAAGAACAGGAAGCCGAGGCCCAGCGCGCCGAAATAGAGCCCGGTTCTGCCCTTGTAGGGGAGTTCGGCCCAGGTCTTTCGGACGACTGCGAAGGGCAGCAGCAGGAAGATGCCGGCGAACAGCACCGAGACTCCCAGCATCGCCAGCAGCACACGCTCACCGATCGCGTCCTCGTGATCGAGCAGCTCACCTTCGACATCGGCTTCGCGGCCGAGTGCGTCGGAAAAGCGCGCAAAATGCCAGAAGAAGGGTGAGTCGTCGGAGATGGGCCCCACGTTGTAGGCGTGGCCGTCGAGCATCTGCTCGAGCCCCGCGTCCGGAAGCGAAATGACCTGATTGACCAGGCCATCGTCGAATGCGTGTCCCCAGGCGTGGCGTGGACGAGCGTCGGGGATCTGCCTGGCAGTTTTCAGAAACTGCTGGACCTCGCCCCGTGTGAACGGTGTCTTCTTGATGAGAATGGTCGAGACGTTGACGAAATCCGGATTCGTCGCGACCAGCACGTGCTTCTCGAAATCGTGAATGCCCATCTCGGACATCGCCTGTCGCGCAGTCGCAACGTAACGCGCCGTCCTGTTGGGCTTGCGATCGTAGAAAAACTCGCCGAACTGCATGCAGATCAAGCCGTCGGGACTCAGATGATCGAGTGTCTCACGAATCATCTCGCTGGTGTACAAGTAGCTCTCGGACAATACGAAAGCACCGGAAGCGGCGGCATTCATCGCGGTGTAGCTATCCGGTGCGACGAAGTAGATCAGATCGTAAACGCCGTCATCCGCGGTGAGAAAAGAACGGCCTTCTGCGTTGATCAGCGTGACACGCGGGTTCTCTGCGAGCCGCCCGGTGTAATCAGCGAAGTGATCGCGAATCAGGGAGACGGTGACGGGATTGAGTTCGACGCCGGTGACGTGCTTCGCGCCGAAGTAAAGAGATGCGAGAATCTCGTGTCCACCGGCGGCGCCGATGATCAGTACCCGAGGTTCCGCCCGGCCCACGCGAAAGGGGTAGGCGCGGGGATTTCGGTCGAACCGCGCGAGCTTGCTGAAGTCGCCATCGAAATGCTGGAGCGTCGAGCCCATGGTGCCGTCGTGGGCGATCAGGTTGACGCCGTCCCACCCCTTTCGCGACAGGACGTCGATGCGGAATACCGGGTTCCACTCGGTGAAGAGAACCTCGCTGCCGGTACCCCTCAGTTGCTTCGGATTCAGGTCTTTGATCGAATCGGCCACGGGTTCCGGTATGGCCCCCGGGACGATCGCGAGGGTCGCGAGTGCGATTGCGAGGATCGTTCCCGGAATCAGCAATCGCGGCGCTTCGCTGCGTGCGAGCGGGACGCCCGCCGCGACCAGCAACGACCCGGCCAAGAAGACCGCCGACGGAGGTGTGAGCCAGGTCATCACCGGGACGGCCAGGCCACAGGCGAGCGCGGCTCCCGCCAGATCGGCCCCGTAGAGCCGGTTCACCGCACTCGGTGTCGCCGTCAGAATCCGGGCGAGAATGATGCCGACGACCAGGAAGCTCGCGAACAGAGCGGAGCACAGCAGCGCGAACAGAATCGGTTGGAGTGGATCTTCGAACATCCCGAACGTATCGAGTTCCAGCAGCGCGATGGTCCAGTAGCCGGCCGCGACTGTCAGCCCGCCGATGAAGCAACACCAGGCGATCAAACGGCCCGGTGCCATCGTGCGCAACCGCGACGAGATGGCGATGATCGAGCCGCCGGAACCCAACCCGAGCAGCGCGAACCCGATGACGAGATACGTGAAGTAGTAGTAGAACTTGAAGGCGACGATGCGCGTGTATGCGATTTCGAGCAGCAACGCCGCGAAGGAGACGAGAAATATCTGGAGGTAGAAGCGGCGAGGTGTCATAAGGCTGCCGGGACAACGCGTAGCACGTTGCGCACCGCACAGGCCAACTTCAGCGGGCCCCTCGCGGGAACATCGACGACAGGAATGCGCAAGAAGGGCTACGCTCGATACCCGCTGATAAAGTGCGTGGA
>JAJDAM010000810.1 GCA_029261905.1 Deltaproteobacteria bacterium | reverse complement strand
GAGCTCACACTGTGTTGAACCCCACGGCTGCTTCTGGCACGTGGTGTGCACGACCATTTCACGACCGACGGTGGAGGCAGGCGATGGACGACCGAATCGACGAGCAGGTTTGGAAGGACCTCTCGCAACCGAGCGCGTATCCGTCCGATGAAACGGCGCAAGAAGGCGTGAAGTCGATACAGACCCACATTTCGCACGTCTTTCTCACGGCGGATCGGGTCTACAAGTTCCGGAAGTCTGTAGATCTCGGATTCGTGCGATTCACGACAAGAGACGAGCGGAACTCCGATTGCCGGCGGGAACTCGTTCTCAATCGTCGATTGGCGCCCGACGTCTATCTGGGAATCGCACCGCTGCTGTCTGACGGAGTCCGCCATTGGGTAGGAGCCGTGTCGGACGAAATCGTGCCCGAGTCGCGTGATCATGAGCATTGCGTCGTCATGCGCCGGCTCCCTGACGGTCGGGACGCTCAATCACTGCTCGAGCGGGGAGAACTCACACCCCAACAGGTCGACCGATTCGCGGCGACCGTGGCGGATTTCCACGGACGCTACGAACTTGGCGGTGCCCCGTTTACCGCACACGAGTGGCGGGTTCGGACTCTCGATCCGGTGGAAGGCACTCTCGGCAGTCTCGCGTCGACCTGGGATGGGCATTCCCTGATGCACCTGATCAGCCAGATTCTGAAGGCGGTTCACGAGTTTACAGAACGCCATGGCAACCTGTTCGATCACCGACGCCTTCTGGGTTACGTGGTCGATGGCCATGGGGATCTCCACCTCGATCACATCTGGTTCGAGCAACCGGATTCGCGACCCTTGATCATCGATTGCATAGAGTTCGATGAGGGCCTGCGCAGAATCGACGCTGCATCGGAAGTCGCGTTTGCGGCGATGGATCTGATCTACCGCGGAAGGCACGATCTCGCAGAGCGGTTCCTCTCCCGATATGCGCGTGAAAGCGACGACTACGGTCTCTATTCCGTCGTCGATTTCTTCATCAGCTACCGAGCAGCGGTTCGGGCAAAGGTAGCGTCAATAGTCGCGAAGGATGCGGCGATCGATGCGGATCAGCGAACTGCGGCCGAGGGCAGTGCGCGGCGTCACCTGGAGTTGGCCGAAACAGCGATCGGGGCCGACAAGCTGGGCGCGCTGGTCATGGTCGGCGGGCTGGTGGGATCGGGAAAGAGCAGCGTTGCGCAGGCGTTGGCCGATCGCGTGGATGGTGTCGTGATCGGCTCCGATCGCGTTCGGAAACGAATCTCCGGTCTTGCGTCGAATCAACGGGTCGAGAGCGGCGTGGACGAGGGGATCTACAATCCGGAAGTGACTGATCGCGTCTATGCGGCCCTTCTGGATCGCGCACGGCCCGTCCTTGCCTCCGGGCGGGTCGCGATTCTCGACGCGACGTTCGGGCTCCATCAGCATCGGGACATCGCGATCGAGACCGCCCGCCGATCCGAAGTGCCTTTCTATCTGGTCGAGGCGCGTTGCGCGCCCGATGTTGCGCTCGAGCGGCTGGCACGTCGGGAAGCGGCGGACACCGATCCTTCCGATGCAGGTCCCGACTTCTACGCGACGAGCGTCGCCCGCTTCGAGCCCGTCAGGGGAGAAACACACTTGGAGGTGGTCTTCACCGATCGCGCGAATTGGCAGGAGTCGCTCGGTCAACTCTCGGAGGCGATTCGAAACCGGCTCTAGCCGGCCCTAGCCGGCCCTAGCCGGTTAGCCCTGGCTATTCGCGGATGGAGTCCGTTGCGTCGGAAACAGGATGCGGAATTCGGTGCCCCGACCGCGCTCACTGGTGACACTGATCTCGCCACCGTGATCGGTGACGATTCCATTTGCGACGACCAGGCCCAGCCCGTTGCCGGAGCCCGCCTCTTTGGTCGTGAAGAAGGGCTCGAAGATGCGAGGGAGGTCGCGCTCGTCGATCCCGGCTCCGCTGTCGGATAACTTGATTTCGATGTTTCGGTCGCTCGTCGTTCGGAGCTGAATTACGAGCTTGCCGCCGTTGGGCATGGCATCCACTGCGTTCAACAACAGATTCAAGAACAGTTGCTGTAACCGCTCGGGGTCCCCGAGAACGGACCGGTTCCCCGTGGTGCCTACCGTGTGTACCTCGACACGATTGCGCGCAAGTTTCTCGCGGAGGAATGCGAGCGTCGTCTCGATCAACGGGTCGATGGGCACCGGAACTCGCTTGATATTTCCGGGGCGTGCCATGTTGAGCAGGGTCTTGATGATCTTCGAAATGCGGCTGATCTGCTCTCGGATCGTTCGCAGGCGCCACTTGGCATCATCACCGGTGACTGCGGATTCGAGAAGCGCTGCATGGCCCTGAATGACACCCATCGGCGTACCAATTTCGTGTGCGAGGCCCGCTACCAGTGTTCCGACCGAGGCCAGTTCCTCGGCGACGCGCGCACGGTCCTCGGTGCTTCGCAACGCCACCCGCTGGTTCTCGAATTCCTCTGCGAGTTGGCGCCCCTCTCTGGCCAACTCCTTGGTCAAGTCGTTGAGTTGCTGTTGTTGCCGGTCGATGTACGACTCCATCGCGATCTGGGCATCCATGAACAACAGCTTCTGCAAGGAACCGATGGTTGCGCTCGCGAGCAGAGGATCGTGGGCGATGGATTCGTGCACGGCCGGAATCAGAATCGACAGATACAGGGCGTAGGCGCCGAGATACCAGCGCGGTTCGAGTCCGATTCGCTCGTGGGTCTCGCCGATGCGTCGGCGGTTGGCGAGGTAGTCGTCGTCGACCGTAGCGGCTGCCAGGCTCAACAGGTACTCGCGTTGCTTGCTCATCAACCGCTTCCGAACGACCGGATCGCGTATCAGCTCACGGGTCTGGGGAAACGACAGCAGGTGGCGGTAGAAGGCATCCACCAGCCGGTCGCTATGCTCGTTCAGAATCGGTTCGAGGCCAGCCAGCCGATCGAAATCGGCCGAGGTCAAACCGAGGAATTTGATCCGTTGTTCCAAATCAGGAGAACGAGACATCGCAGAAGAATCGCCGCGAAAGCGGCGGAGTCAAGTTCGGGGCTCGACTGCCCCACAAGCCGCATCATTCCATTACAGAGCGTGCTAGGTCGATTCCGGTCAGGATGCCCTCGATACTTCGATGCTTGACGGCGATGATTCGTCGAACCCGCAACTGGCTTGCCTGTGCGGCCGCCCGGTGAAGTGGCGTATCGACATCCAGCGCGAGTAACGCGGAACTCATCACTTCGTCGACTCGCGTGTCACGCGGACAGTCATGGGCCTCCAACGCCTCTCGCTGCGAAAAAATGCCGACAGGCCACCCGTCATCGACGACCACGAGGCCGCTGACGTGGGCGCGCTCGAGCCTATCGGTTGCCAGGCTGACCGGCTCAGCGGCCCGAATGGTGAATGCCGGAGAGGACATCAAGCGGGAAATCGGAATGGTCATTCGTTTGTCGCGAATGACCATCATGATGTCCTTGGTGCTGAGCACACCGACAGGTTTTCCGTCCTGCTCGATGAATACACGATGGAAGTGGCCCTTGACCATCTTCGACGCTGCAAGGCTGATCGATGAGTCCGGCGAAAGTGTCGCGACATCGCGCGTCATGTACTTCGCCACTGGTTTATTTGGAAGAGTGAGCAGCGCAGCCTTCGCGCTCGAGCCAGCCTGAATCCGACCGACGTGGATCAAGTCCGTCATCGAGATCACGCCCGCGAGGCTCCCGTCATCGTCGGTTACCGCGAGGCTCGAAATCGCGAGGCCTCGCAACATCGTTTGAGCCGAATCCAGATTCTCGTTGATTCCGAGGGAATGAACGGGGGAACTCATGTACTGCGCAATGGGAGTATTCAAAGTCGACAATTCGTTTTCCTCGTCTGGTCCATGTCACCGATTTGCGGGGCGCTATTTCCGATCTGACTGCAACTCTGGTGCCGAAGGCCACAGGGGCGTGAGGCAAAACAACAGGCTCGCCTCCGCGTCCGGCTCGGCGATGGAGTGCCAGGGCTAGAGATGTCCGAGTGATCGGCAGCATCGAGCCCAAGGCTGCGTCGATTTGACCCATCGGAAATCCTATCGCGTCGAAACCCCGATGGATCCAGCACGAACCGGGAGTTGCGACTCCTGCGCAGAAAAGCCGGATGCCCCCACATGGGCATCCGGCTTGCATCGACCCCGACGAAGGCCCCGAATCAGTCCCGCTGAGCCCTGAAACAGGAGTGCATCTTGGTCGATTACGATCCGTTTTCCGAGGTGGTGATCGCCGATCCGCAGCCGTTGTATGCCAGGCTTCGAGCCGAGGCTCCCGTCTACCACCTTCAGAAATACGATGCCTGGGCGCTATCCCGTTTCGACGACATCTGGGCGTGTTCCAGTGATCGCCGATTCTCGGCAGCCCTCGGCACGACACCCGCCCAGGTACTCACCAAAGACCAGCCGGTCACGCCGATGCTCAACGTAATGGATCCGCCTCGCCACGGAAGGCTGCGTGCGGCGATTCGGAAGTGCTTTCTGCCGCGCTACCTGCGAGCGGTCGAGCCCCTCGCAAGAGGGCTCTTCGAGGGGCTCATCGACAACGTAATCGACCAAGGCGAGTGTGACATCGTTCGAGACCTCGGGTCGAGATTCTCAGTGACGATCGCCTGCAAGGCGATCGGCCTCCCCGTCGAAGACGGCCCTTATCTGAATCAACTGGTCTTGCGCTTCTTTCATCACCACCCGGGCGAAGAAGGGATTACGAGCGACGGTGTCGCGGCGTTGGGAGAGATGACGGACTATTGCGCGGAGCGGGTTCGTTCGCTCCGGAAGTCACCAAACGATGGACCGCAAGCAGTGAATGCGCTCATCGCTTTCGAGGATGAGGAGGGTGCGTTCAACGACGAGGAGATCGCATCGCACCTCACCATGCTGATCATCGGAGGCTCGGAGACCTTCCCGAAGACGCTGGCCAACGGGATCGTCAGGCTCTGGGAGCACCCGGACCAGCGTGCGTCACTCTCGGCGAATCCGAGCGGGATTCCGTTGGCCTACACCGAAATCGTCCGCTACGACATGCCGACGCAGTTTCTGTGTCGGACCTTGCTGGAAGATGTCGAGCTACGAGGCGAATCGCTGCGAGCCGGACAAGGTGTGCTCTTTCTCTACGCGTCGGCCAACCACGACGAGAATGAATTCGAGAGCCCGGAGATCTTCGACATCCGAAGATCTGCAGCCCGCATTCTGAGCTTCGGGGCGGGCACGCATGCGTGTCTTGGAACGCACGTAGCGCGCCTCGAAGGCCGAATTTCATTGGAGATGATATTGGACCGCATGCCTGGCTACGAAGTCGATCTCGATGCGGCCGTGAAGTTTCGAACGGAATTCGTTCAGGGGTACGCATCTTTGCCGATCCGATTTCAACCAGCCTAGGGTCAGGTTCCCAGATCGAGTTCGAATTGACGGAGAATGAGGATGGTTTCCGATCCGAATCCGTTCAGAGGCCGCTCGTCTTCGCAGCCAACGCCGGCCGCGGGACCTCGCAATTTTGGGTTACGCTGCTGCCCTTGAACTGACGCGGTACGGTTTCGTGTCGTTCTCATGGAGGCTGCGCGATGTATGAAAAGAGCGAATCGACCACGACGCAAACGGTCGGTGTGCCAGAGCCGCTCGAGGATTCTGCACCCGCTGCTGCCGAGTTCCGGATGGACGTGCTCTTGATCGGGGTCATTGTTGTCGCCGCGATCGTGGTGTCGAACATCTGGTTGCGGAAGCGCGCCGACTCCCAATAGCGGAGCGGCGCCGTATCGACGTCAGTCGAAGCGGTGGCGGAACTCCGCCGTTTCGCAGCGGCAGGATGCCCCATTTCCCCGGACAACTTGGGGATTTCGGCCTCATCCACTTCGGTGATTGCGCTCCATACCCTCCTGTCCCGGCACATCGGGTCGGTACGGAAATTGCTCATTGCGAGGTACGGAGTTGTTGCGTCGCCCAAAATGATACATGGATGGCAGAGGGAGTATTCAATGAGTGATTTTCTCAGTGCGTATTCGATTCAGAATTGGCTCGAGTCCTGTCCCCAGGGTTACCTGCTCGATACGGAGTACGGCCACGGCATCGGGGAAAAGGAGTCGGAGGCCATCGCGAGCAATTCCACTCTGCGTGAAGAGTCGATTCGCACCACGGTGCAGCTCGTTGTCGGTGAGCGATGTGCTCTGGCCGCTTCTTCGGGATTGGTCAATGCCGCTCCGGATTACCCGAGCAAGCGTTTTCTCGCGACCCAGACCTTGGACGAAGCCCGTCACGTCGAGATCTTCACACAGCGACTCTATGACCTGGGCGTAAAGAAGTCAGAACTCCAGTCGACGATCGATCAATACGCCAACCCGCATCTCGTGAAGTTCGCAGAGGTCCTGCTGGAGAAGGTCGACAAGAAGGATTTCGTCGCTGGTGTGGTCGGTCAGAACATCGTGCTGGAGGGATTGGCGTTCAGCGTGTTCGAGATGCTGCATGCCACGAGCGCGGCTGCAAACCCGAAATTCGCTCATACGCTCGCGGGTACGATCGCCGACGAGCGACGTCATGTCGGCTTTGGTGAGAATCGGATCGGCTCCTTGATCAAGGAGTTTCCAGAGAAGAAACCCGAGATCGAGAGAATGCAGAAAGACATGACGTACCACATGCTCGCGACCTTCTCGGCCGCATTCTCTGGAGCTGGCGCAGCGATGAACGAGGGGCGGCGCCTGGCGGCACAAGCCGAAGAGGCGGGCATACCGTCATCGGAGCCGGCGCGCTGGCACGGCGCGAATCTTCAGACTGCGTCGCCCGAGGAGATGGAGGCGGTCCTCGCAGACACGGTGCTGGGAGAATTCAAGACACGGCTTTCTCGAATCGGTCTCGAATACCAGACCCCGTCGGCCCCCTGAGGGCTGACGATGGTCAGCAATAGAACGAAAGATGAACCTCATCGGCTGGGTCACGATGTATTCCTCGATGAGGTTCACTCGTTCGAGTTCTGGTTCCAGGCCGTCGAGGGCTATCTGTCGGATCACCCCTACGGGTGCTCCCGTACACCGGTGGTCGCTGAACCCGAGATTGCAGAATCCGCGCGCGACGGATTGATCACGACACTGTGCAACTACTGCGTGGGAGAAACGGCCGCCCTCGAGGCGGCGAGCAGCATGATTGCGTTCGCGCCGAATCGGCGATCGAAGATCTTCCTGGCCACACAGGTGGTCGATGAGGCAAGGCACCTCGAGGTGTTGCTTCATCGGCTGGAACAGCTCGGCGTGGCGGACCCGGAGGCGGAAGTCGACCTGCGAGCCAATCGGAGCCTGCTCGCTTTCAAACGCCGGCTACTCGAACTCGTTGCCGCTCGGGACTGGGAGTCCGCTGTATTTGCACAGAACGTGATCCTCGAGACCATGGAGTTCACCGTCTTCAGCGCGCACATCGAGCTTGCCGACCCGATCACCGCCGAGGTGCTCGAGGGGATCATCAAAGACGAACGCAGGCACATGGGTTTCGGCGAGAATGACATCGGGCGGCGTTTGATGGACGCGCCACACATTCGTGCCCGACTCGCGACGGTACGCGAAGAGCTGGACCCGCTGGTCCTCGACGCATTCGAGGAGACGCTTGATCAGATCGGCGTACCCCGTTCCGAGCGCCCCGACCTGGGGCGCCGCTATCTCTCGTCCGTGACGAGGCTGGGATTCGATTCGTGACTGATCCGCTGCTCGAAGAGGAGGTCGGTTCCGAGGAGCCGCGCCAACGCTTCGTGCTCGACGAAACGGGTTTCGACGAAGTCCCCAAGAAATACAGGCGCTTCTACCGGAAATGGGGCGGACCGACCGACACGCTGGCTCCCAATGAAGTCCTATGTCCCGTTTGCAAGGTGGTCATTCGTTCGACACGTGAACTGCGTGTGGGTGACCGCGTCTACTGCATGCCCTGCATGTCGCGGCTCGTTGTCGCAAAATCGGCGAGTGGCTTGTTGGAGGCGATCGTCAACTACGGGTAGATGGACTCAGCGGATCGATTGCGGGCCTCGGTCCGGCCCCGCCTGTTCGGTTGAGTTCGCGATATGAAGGGCAGGCCAGGGGAAAACCGCCCCAATTGATCGAGTCGCCGAGTCTAAACGCCTCACGCATCGGCGGAGATGCGCAATCTGGTCGGCGACTGCCTCTCTGATGAGGCACCAGCGAGCGGCGCACCATCTGTTTCGCATACTGATGGACTTGCAGATGCCGTTTCAAGTTCTACATCCAGACTTCGCTCCGGCCAACCCCTGTCGGCACGTTCCATGCAAGTAGCAGGGCGGCAACAGGTGGGCGGGTGGGGTGTCTCATCGGAAGACCTACGTGTTGAACCGATGGAGGATTGGTTGTGAGAGTTGAAAAGCGGTTCCACGGATTCTGGGCAGGATTGAGTGTCGTAGCGGTGCTCTTGTCGGCGCCGGCTCAAGCCGAAGACGATGATTGCCCGACCTTCTTCCCCGATTTTCGTTGTGATCGCTCGGGTCGATATGAAGGTTTCGTGATGCCGATGGCATCTCCCTATCTGTTCGAGGATCCGTTCATTACGACGAATCTGTCTGGTCACGGCATCTGGCACGATTTTCCCGAAAGCTCGGTCTTCGACGGTGGCGATGCTTGGGTGGCAGCGTTGCAAGTGCGTGTCGCCATTACCGACCGGTTGGCGCTCATCGCGACCAAGGACGGCTATGTGTTCCTCAACTCGGACAATCCCGTTCTGGACGATGAAGAAGGATTCACCGATATCGCTGCCGGGTTGAAATACGCGATCATCGACAGACCGGAAGACAATTTCATTCTTTCCGGAATCGCTCGGATCGAGATCCCGGTCGGCAACGACCAGGTGTTTTCGGGGAACGGAGATGGCGTCTTCCTTCCGTCGGTTTCGACTGCGTGGGGATTGGGAGACTTCCATGTGATCGCAGATCTCGGTGGACGCATTCCGTTCGATCGCGACAAGGAGAGCACATCGATCTTCTATCACCTGCATCTCGATTACGCGATCGCGCCGTTCTTCGTTCCCTTCGTGGAGTTGAGCGGCTACCACTGGACCGACTCGGGCGATGGCACATTCAAGGTCGACACCA
>JAJDAM010000809.1 GCA_029261905.1 Deltaproteobacteria bacterium | reverse complement strand
GCGATCAAGCCCGACCTGATCTACGTATCGATCAGCGGTTTCGGAGAAACGGGTCCGTACTCGAACAAGCGCGTCTACGATCCGGTCATTCAGGCGTTATCGGGATTGGCGTCGATTCAGGGGGACCGCGTCACGGGGCGGCCTCGAATGGTTCGGACCGTCGTGCCGGACAAACTCACCGCCGTCATGGCAGCGCAGGCGATCACCGCGGCGCTGCTGGCTCGCGAGCGAACGGGCATCGGTCAACACGTTCGGCTGGCGATGCTCGATGCGATGGTTTCGTTTTTGTGGCCCGAAGGGATGATGCGCTACACGTTCGTGCGTCCGGACGAAGGGGACCGTCGCCCTGGAACACCCCAGTCGCTGGACCTCGTGTTCGAAACCGCAGACGGCTACATCACCGCAGGGACGGTCTCCGACAAGGAGTGGGCCGGCTTTGCGCGAGCCGTGGGCCGCAGCGATCTGATCGAAGATCCCCGTTTTTCGACAGGCAGCGCACGCGTTTCTAACTGGGATGAGCGCCTCGGGTTGATGGGAGAGATCTTCCGGACCGCGACGACTCGCGAGTGGCTCGAACGTCTCGACGCAGAGCAGGTCCCGTGTGGTCCGATCAACTCGCGACGCGACCTGCTGACCGATCCCCAGATCGCAGCCAACGAACTCATCGTCGAATCCGAGCATCCGACGGCCGGCCGTGTGCGCCAGACACGGCCCGCGGCCCGATTCGAACGAACCCCGTCCGAGATTCGGCGCCCGGCTCCGGGCCTGGGGCAGCACACGGACGAGGTGCTGTCGAGCATCGGCCTCGACGCTGAGCAGATCGAACGCCTTCGAGCGGATGAAGTGATCGGATGACCTGATCGGCTGGCCTGGATCGGCTGGCTCCGACGCTACGTGGTTTTCTTGCCTCTGGCCATCAGCAGTTTTCCAGACCGCACCAGTTCGGTAATCCCATACGGACGCAGCAACATGATCATCGCGTCGATTTTCTCGCTCGAGCCGTTCGCCTGCAGAATCACCGATTCCGGCCCGTAGTCGACAGCGCGCGCCTTGAAATGCTTCGCGATCTGCAGGATCTGCGCCCGCTCCGAGAGCGAGCACTCGAGCTTGGCCAGTGCGATTTCGACTTCGTAGGAGTTGTCGGTGCTGTGGTCGATCGCGTGGACGACGTCGACCAGCTTCGACAGCTGCTTGATGATCTGCTCGAGGACCTCGTGTTCCCCCGAGCACGTCACGGTCATTCGGGAAAAATCACCTTCGGCCCCGGGGCTCACCACCAGGCTCTCGATGTTGAAACCGCGGCGAGAGAACACCAACGACACCCGAACCAATACACCCGGAACGTTGTTGACGAACAGTGAGATGGTGTGGATCGGTTGGACGGGAAGGGCGAGTTCGATTGCGGCGCTCATCTCACGTGCTCCCTGTTGGTTTGGCGAGTGGGCCCTTGGGCTTCTCGATCAGCATTTCGGCAATCGAAGCACCGGCGGGAATCATCGGAAAGACGTTGTCTTCTTTCACGACTTCGGCGACGACGACACAAGGTCCCGGGTCGTCGTGGGCCTGCTTCAGTATGCGATCGACGTCGGCGGGGCGGCGAATCCGCAGGCCTTTGACGCCGTACGCCTGGGCGAGCTTGACGAAATCGGGGTTGCCCTCGAGATCGGCGCCGGAAACCCGGTTGTCGTAGAACATCTCCTGCCATTGTCGAATCATGCCCAGGAAGTTGTTGTTGATGATCAGGCAGTTGACCGGCAGCTTGTGGATGAACGCGGTGGCGAGTTCCATCAGCGTCATCTGAAAACCACCGTCACCCACGATGGCCCAGACCTTCTTGTCCGGATTGCCGAACTGTGCACCGATCGCAGACGGGAAACCGAACCCCATGGTTCCGGCACCCCCGCTGCTGATCCAGTGACGACCCGAGCGCGCGCGCAGGAACTGCGCGGCCCACATCTGGTGTTGCCCGACATCGGTGGTGATGATCGCCTGGCCCTCGGTCAGCGCGTCGAGCCGGTCGAGTACGTGCTGCGCGCGCAGGCCACCCTGTTTCGGGTACTTGAGCGGGTAGAGCTTCCGCCATTTCTCGCACTGCTCGAGCCAGTCCGCTGTGTCGGCCATTTCGATCTGCGGGATCAGATCCTCGAGGACGAGTCGTGCATCGCCGAGAATCGAGACATCGGGTTGCACGATCTTGTTGAACTCGGCCGGGTCGATGTCGATGTGAATCTTGACGGCATCGGCGCAGAAATCTTCCAATCGGCCGGTCACGCGGTCGTCCCAGCGTCCGCCGATCGACATGATGAGGTCACAATCCGCCACTGCCTTGTTGGCATACGCTGTGCCGTGCATGCCGAACATGCCCAGGTGCAGCGGATGGGTCTCGTCCATTGCGCCCTTTCCGAGCAGCGTCGTGACGACCGGAGCACGCAACTTCTCGGCGAGTGTCGTGACGGCCTTGTCTGCGCCCGATATCACCGCGCCGTTTCCCACGTACAACACCGGCCGACGGGAATCCCGCAGTAGCCGAGCTGCCTGAGCAATGGGCTGAGTTTCTCCGCGACTCGGCACCTGATAACCGGGTAGAAACACTTCGTCGGTGAACGGCGCGTCGCACGGGTCCTGGCCGATATCCTTGGGCACGTCGATCAAGACAGGGCCCGGTCGGCCCGTAGTCGCGACGTGGAAGGCTTCGCGAACGATGCGAGGAATCTGGCTGCCGTCCTTGACGAGGTAGCTGTGCTTGACGACCGGGTAGGTGATCCCCGTGACATCCGCTTCCTGAAACGCGTCCTTCCCCAACATCGAAGTGATGGTCTGACCGCAAATGACGATGATCGGGGCCGAATCCATCAGCGCGGTCAACATGCCGGTCACCGTGTTGGTGGCGCCAGGGCCCGATGTCACGAGCACGACGCCGGGGCGACCGGTCGATCGCGCGTAGCCATCGGCCATGTGAGTAGCGCCCTGTTCGTGGCGGGTGAGGATGAGTTTGATACTCGAATCCAGCAACGCATCGAACATCGGCATTGCGGCGCCGCCCGAAAGCCCAAAGATGTACTCCACACCTTCGCGTTCGAGGCACTGAATGAGCCGCTCACCCCCAGTTGGGAGTTTTTGGTTCATCTCTGGGTCCAACGAGTCTTCGGTTTTCGCCATTGGGTCCTATTCCGTCGATTGAACGCAAGATGATACCTCGCACGAAGGTAAAATCTACGCAAATACGGTTCTATTCCTTAAAAAATGCGTTCTGGTAGTCGTCATGGCCGAATATCGTCTATTGGGTGGGTGGATATGAGTGCCAATGGAGATCCTTGCTTCAAAGATTAGATATTTGGGTCTAAATCCGGATCCCAGTCAGAGTAGATGAGTAGAGTAGGAGGATTTCTAGGAGAAGGCGCACTAGGGTCGGCCCAGCGCGATTGCGATTGCCTCGAGACGGTCGATATCTGACCTGAATTCCGCAGCGTCCCGTTGACCGGATTGCGAAGGGGTCCCGAAGGCGGCATCGCCGACGGCTGTGAGCAGGTCGATCGAGGGGAGGGCCGCGTCGCGAAGTGCGTGGACCAATTTCAGTGTTCTTCGAGCGTCGAAGGAGTGCTGCAGTTGTCTCAACCGCACTTCTTCACTCTTGGCTCTCAAGGGCCTCCCGTCGAGATCGCCGATTGAATCGAGAGCCTTCACGAGGACGTCGAGATCGATCCCCGAGGGGATATCGATCTCGTGTAGAGCGGTTCTCGCGTCCATTCGAGGCGATCGCGCGATGCGATGCAGTGCCGCCTGCCAGGCGGCGAGGTGGTCGAAGATCGCTGGGTGATACAGCAGGCGGCTCTGGCTCTCCGATGCATCGGAGAGCGCTCGCCCGGTGCCGAACGGGACACGCTCGGAGATTCGACTCGAAAGCTCGATCGGGCGACCTGCCACGGGTTCGACGTGCCCGACTTTCGCCAACTTGTTCAGAAGATAGAAATCCTCGGCAGCCAGTCGCTTGGGGAAGCCGCGAACCTGCGCGTAGGCTTCCGCCCGAACGGCCATCGTGCTTCCAATCGTGTGGAACGCGAACGGTGAGCCGGCGTACTCCAGGCCGCGGACGTAGTAGCGAAGCGAAATTTCGTACTCGAGAGCCGCGCGACCCAATGGTACGAGAGCCGCGCGACCCAATGGTACGAAAGCCGCGCGACTCAACGGTGTGTAGGACTGCTCACCTGCCGTACCGGCGCCGCGATTGGTCTCACGGACGGCCTGCTCTGTGACGTGGCGAAATGCGTAGGTGAGGGCGACTGCCTCGGCTGAGGCAGACAACGGTTGCTCGAAGTAGTCGGTTGGAAGCGCGACGTCGGCATCGGTGCAATGAATCCACGGAGATTCGACCGCGTTGGCACTCCACATTGCCAGAGCGATGTCTGCACCGATTTTCCTCGCGAGTCCAACGCCCTGTTTTGCCGGCAGCTCTCGGTCATCGGATGCGCGATCGATCAGCAACAACGCACCGTACGGTGTTTCGAAACAGGTTCCACCGGCTCCCCAGTCTCGCGCACCATTCCGGTCGGAGCCGAGGCGTTCGAGCAGCGCGCGATTCGCGCGGGTCATCCAGTGAGGTGCGTCGATGGGTTCGTTGACCACCAAAATCACCAACACGTCGCCCAGGGGGCCTGGCGGAATCGACGCCAGCACCTCATGCAGCGACTCGCCTTCGCCGGCCGCCGGAATCGTCAGCACGTGGCCGAATCGCCCAGCCAGGCCCGACCCGACCGCTGCTTCCGGCTCGGCGTGCCGGTCGAGGTACTGATGGACAGCCCGATTCGTCCGACTCAACGCAACCTCGATCAGTGGAGCGCGGCGGCCAGCGGTAGCGCTGCGACGATCTGGGCCTCTTCGATCAGCAGGGACTCGAGCCGCTCAGTGACCTCTTCGGGTTCGAAGTAGACCTTCGCCAGCCGAACGAACTGGTCGGCATGCCGTGCTTCGGATTGGCTCAGCACGGTATAGAATCGGCCAAGTTCCTCGTCGGCAACCGCGCCAGCGATCCGCTCGAAGCGTTCGCAGCCTCGCGCTTCGGCGACCCCACCGACGAGCAGGCGATCGAGGAAGTAGTGATCGCGCCCGTTGCGAACTTTGCGTCGCAGCTCGCCAAGGTATGCGTCCTTGCGATCGGGACCCAGCCGGAGGCCCCGCGCTGCCATGACCTCGTACACCTGTCCGAAGTGATCGAGTTCTTCGCGCGCGAGTCGAATCATTTCAGAGACGAGTTCGAGTCGGTCCGGGTAGTGGGCGACCAGCGAGAGTGCGTTCGCCGATGCCTTTCGCTCGCAGGCGGCGTGATCGAGCAGGAATGCATCAAAACCGTCGAGGACGGTTCTGAGCCACGCATCTGAACTCGGAATCCCAAGCTTCATGATTCGGGCTGTTTAGCAGCTGCCACCGGCAACCGGTATGATCGGCCGATGGAATACTTCGGCGAAGAGGTCCGCGGGCCGCATCGTCCGCACGCAGTGCGAGCGCCATGCGCGCTGTCGCAGCGCGCCTCGTGATCGAGACCCACGTACCTCTGCAAGGTCGAATCGAGAGCTTCCCGCTCGATTCCAAAATACTGCGCGGCAACTCAATGCGCGATCCGCACCGCCGCCCGCTGACGGTTTATCTGCCACCCGAATATGACCGGAACCCCGACCGTCGTTTCCCCGTCTTCGTCGATCTGGTCGGGTTCTTCGCTTCGGGTCCGGCTCACGTGGCGTGGAAATCGTTCGATGAAAGCGTGCCCGAACGGGTCGAGCGGCTGGTACGACGCAAGAAGATGGGGCCGGTCATCGTCGTGTTTCCAGATTGCTGGACGCGTCTGGGTGGCAACCAATACATCAATTCGTCCGCGCTCGGAAATTACGCCGACTACCTGATTCGTGAGGTCGTACCGGCCGTCGAGAAGCGGTACCGCACCCATGCAGACCCGTCGCGGCGTGCACTGTTCGGCAAATCATCGGGTGGATACGGTTCGATCATTCACGGCATGAAATACGCCAGGCATTGGGGCGCGATCGCGTGTCACTCGGGCGACATGGGTTTCGACCTGTGTTATCGCGGCGACATCCCCCGGGTGTGTAACGCGCTCGCAGCGTACGGTGGGGACTACGCGAAGTTCGTGAAGGCGTTCTATCAGAAACGCAAGTTCGGCGGGGACAGTTCTACGCTGATGTTTCTCGCAATGGCGGCTTCGTACGACCCCGACCCGGAAGCCCCACTGGGGTTTCATCTGCCGATGGACCTTCACACCGGCGAACTCGACGCTCGCCGGTGGCGGCGATGGCTGCGCCACGACCCGGTTCATCTCGGACGGCAGGCGAAGGTGCGCGAGCAGCTGTCTTCGCTCGAGGGTGTCTACATCGATTGCGGCAAACACGACCAGTACGCGTTGCACTTCGGGGCTCGCATGCTCCACCAGCTACTCGACGACCACGAGGTGGCTCACCACTACGACGAGTTCGACGACAACCATACGGCCGTCGACTACCGGATGGACGTCAGCCTGCCGTGGTTGTACGAGAGGGTCTCCAAGTAACTCTCCAAGTAACCCTCCAAGTAACTCTCCAAGTACCTCTCCAAGTACCTCTCCAAGTAACTATTGGGGCAGGCTCCTCGTTAGTTCGACAGCAGACTCGACACGAACGGCGGCGGTGCGTGTGTGAGGCGGAATCCGACGATCTGGGTGGCTGCCACGAAGACCAGCAGCAGCGACACGTAGGCGACGCGAGGCGAGCGCGTGAGCCATTCGATCGTGCGATTGGGCGGTACCGGCTCAACGCGGGGAATGGCAAAGCTCGCGAGAGCTGGTGCCAGTACGAGCGGGAAGATCGGTAACATCAGGCGCGGCTCCAGAAACACCGCGACGAACAAGTGGAACAGCACGAAGAAGGGGCAGAACAACAGGCCACGCCGCATGAACTTGGGTTGAGTGGAGAAGGTGCGGAGCGCCAGCACGAGTGGGACCCCGAACATGATCGCGGCAAAGAAATAGCCAGGCCAGATCGTCATGTTGTGCATCAACGGCGTGAGTCCGAGATCGCTGAAGAACTCGGCCCCGGCGTGCGGAATCGGCCCGTAGTGGATTCGAAGCGCAAAGTACACCGCGACTGCGATGGCGCAGTAGGCGGAGAACTGGGCGATGCAGCGCACCAGCGGCAACTCGTCCCATCGATACAGCAGCCATAGAAGCGGGATCAGCAGCATCGTTTCGCGGTTGAACATGCTCAGTGCGATCAATGGCCCCAACCACGCATCGCGACGTCGAGAAATCAGAATCAATGCCCCGAGCGTGAAGGCCAGATTGGCGGGGTCCGTGAACGCCATCTGGTAGATGATGTGCGTCAGTGGCAGCATCGAGAACAGGACGAGTACGCCGAACAGGCACACCTCGTCTCGGTACCACCGACGCAGAAAGACGTGGAGTAGGCCGGCGCAGAGCGCGGTAAAGCCAAACCGAAGTGCCACGATCGATGCGTGGAACGAGAACCCCAACTCCTGGAGTCCAGCACCCAGCACCGGAATGAGCATGCGGTACTGGCTGGGTGCTTTCGCGTCGCCAGCGAGCAGGGTGGCGTGGATACCCTCGCGCAGATCGATTCCGACGCGGTCGCGCAGATAGTCGTGGCTGATCGCGCTCGCCGCGGCGAACGTCAGATAGATCGCGACGCAGACCGCCGGACCGATCTCGAGCTTCGGTCGTTCAGTCATACGAACGCGCACCTCCACTCGCATTCATCCATTGGGGGAACGGAGAGAGGTGCTGCGATCGAAACCACGGCGAACGGGAGTCGCCGGCTGGTTCAGTTCAGCTGGCCGAGCCCGACCTGGTCGAGAAGCGCTGCGCGCTGTGCCAGTAGCGTCGCGTCATCGGGAGACTTCACGATCTGCTGCGAGACCGCGTCGAGTGCGTCATACCACAGACCGGCTTCCGCCAGAACGAAGGGCGCGTCGCTCGGTGTAGTCGCCTCGAGTTTCGCCCGGAGTTCGGGCGAGGTCGCGAGTCGCTCGATGCCACCGCCGATGATCCGATCGTGCAAGCGTTGCTCAGGATGCGAGACGAGCGCGACGAACCACTGATAGCTCACACCTTCGTCCAGCTCGACGCCAAGATCTTCGAGGCGGATCTGTTGGATGCCCGGCTCGAACTCGCCTTCGAGTGTCGTCTCGAGGATCGGGTTGATGGGGTCTACGCCGATCAGCGTGAAGTCGATGCGATGCTTCGTCTTCTCGGACAAGTACCAATAGACGACGGGCTGCGCCTTCAGCGTCTGGCCCGTTTCTTCCGGGACGAGTGCCTCGGTTCGCGGGATACCGTCGTCCGCGCCCCGGGTTGCGCCACCGAGTCGAGTCTTCGGCGAGCCGATGTTCTTTTGGAGGAACATCGGGACGCTGCTCTTCTTCTTGCTCGCTGACGATGCCGCGGACTTGGCGTCCACCGGGTCGGCCGCAGCCGAATCTCGTGGCGCCCACACGGCAATGCAGAGCAGCATGGCCAAACCGCATACGAAGATGGATGTGCGTGCTGTCATGATTGCCACTCCTTTCCGGTATCGGAAACCGGTATCCCAGATTTGAATCGTTTGAATCGTAGGCTGCCTGAATCGTAGGCTGCCTGAATCGTCGACTATTTTCCCGGTGGTTGCTTCCCCGGAGGGACAACGGGTTCATCCTCGGACGGCCCCAGCACCCGGTAAATTCGAGTTTCTTCGTGCTTGCCCTTGAGCGAATGGCTCCCCATATCCTGGGTCACGAAACCGCCATCCAACCGCTGCATGGTGCCGTCCCCGATCAATACGCGCCAGTCGGTCAGGTCTTCCTCAGCGCTGAAGTCGTCCTTGGCGAAGCTCTCCAGCCGCGCAGCCGTGTTCACAGTGTCGCCTACAGTAGTGTATTTCATACTCTTTCCGCCGCCGAGGATGCCGACGACGGCCGGTCCCGTGAAGATCCCGACCCGGACCCGCCCGCTCGGAAGCTGCCGTTCTCGCCAGCTCTCGTTCAGTTCGGCCATCGCGCGTCCCATCGCGAGAGCGCATAGAACGGCGTTTGTCGCGTCTTTTCGTACGTCCTCCTCGGTGATGCTGGTGAGCGGGAAGCCGAAATTGGCCTTGATCCCGTCTCCCGCATAGTCGTCTACTACCCCACCAAAGTCGCCGACCAGGTCTGCCATGATGCTCATATATTCGTTGATCCAGCTCATCAGGGCTTCCGGGTCCATCGATTCGGAAGCGGTCGTATACCCCTGGAGATCGGACATCAACGAGGTGAGCGTGATTCGCTGAGACTTGGGACGTCCATCGCTACCGAGAAACTCGCTTCGCTTCTCCCAGATGAGGTCGGCCACTTCGGGCCGAAGGAAGCGGGAGAACAGCTGGGTGACTTCACCGCGTTGGGCGCGTTCGATCACTGCGAGGTAGGCGGTGACGAGTCCGGCCGTGAGCAGAGTCCCGATCAGGGGTGGAACGAAGGGGATCCAGATGGCTGCGACCAGCAGTTGAAAACAACCCACCGACAGTCCTCCGACCGCGAGCAGGCCGAGCGCGACGGTCACTGACAGCCGGCGATTCCAGAGCCCGAGTGCGGCCCCCAGCGCACACCAGAGCGCGATCCAGGCGATCTCGTACGGCTCTTCGTAGCTGCGAAGCGGCCGGGCTTCGCCCTGTGCAAAGCGAATCAACTGGCTGACCATGTGCCCGTGCGCTTCGACACCGAGAAGCATCGGATCTTCGAGGCCAGCGCTCAGCGGGCTGAAGAACTCGTCCTTGACGGTCATCGACTGGGTACCGACCAGTACGATCTTGTCGCGGATCGCATCGTCCGGAATCTGGCCCGAGTACAAATCCTCGAGCGTATAAGCCGGAAAGCCCTCGTGGCCGAGCGCGAAATCGATCACGAACTGGTACCCGGCATCGTCGGCTCCGATGTAGCTGCCGTCGTGGCTCTGGAAGGGCGGGATCGTGGTTTCGCCCAACCGGATCTGGCCCGGGTGGTCAGGGTCTTCTGCCAGTTCGATTCCCTCTGCCGCCAGATACCGGATGGCCAGTTGGAACGACAACGAGAAGTAGGTCTGTTCGTCGGTAGAAATCACCATCAGCGAACGGCGCAAGGTTCCGTTGCGGTCGATCGGGAAATCTGGAACAGCGATCTGGTTGGTGTACTCGAGGAACGCGGGAGGGGCGATCGGAGGGTGCTCTAATGGTTTCGCGATCATCACGACCTTGTCGGTGCGAGTCGCCACATCGGCAAGGTCGGTGTCTTTTTCGGTCAAGCCCGCTTCGCCCAGCTCACCGCCGCACAACTCGATCGCGTAGTCGCGGTAGATGTCGACGCCGATGCCGCGGGGGTTGAATTCGAGCAGCTTGGCCAGTGCGAGCGCCATGCGCCGGTCGCACAACGGATGCCCGTAGCGCTGGATCTCCTGTTCGCGAATCTTGAGCAGCACGACCGGGTTGTCATCGAGCACCAGCCGGGGCTGATTGCGCAGCATCCAGTCGTACGCGACGATTTCCAGCGCCTCCAGCCCGCCGACCTGTCGTGTTCCAGCCACCGCGCCGAAGACACCGATCGCGACTAACGCCGCGACGCCATATCGCGCACGGATCCATTGCTTGATCACGCCAGGCTGACTCCCGTTCGGTTGTGCGGATTCTA
>JAJDAM010000808.1 GCA_029261905.1 Deltaproteobacteria bacterium | reverse complement strand
ACGACGCCGAGATCGCGAGCATGGATCTGCAGATCGGGCGCCTCTTGAAACACCTCGATGACAACGCGCTCGCCCCTCACACCTTGGTCGTGATCGCCAGCGATCACGGCCAGAACCTCTCCGAGCACGGCGAATCGGGCCACGGCCAGGATCTGTGGGAACCTTCGATGCGATCGGCCTTGTTGATGCGCATGCCCGGTGTCATTTTGCCGTCGACCGTCGTCGACGTGCGGACTGGGTTGTGGCATATCGCGCCGACGGTGCTGGAACTTCTTCAGTTGCCGGCAGGTCCCTTCCCCTACGCGAGCCGAGTACCGGCGATGGTGGGAGAGGGTACTTCGGCGAAGCCAGACGCGAACAACGACACGTTCTGCCTCGAGACGATGCTCCCAGCGCTTCGCTTCGGGAAATCCGAAGTCGTTGGGCTACTCGACGGTCGATTCAAGTTGATCCTCGAACCGCGCGACAAACGGGCGCGCCTGTTCGATATCGAAAGCGACCCGATGGAACTCGAAGACCTGGCCTCCGTCCGCGGCTCCGTCCATGAAGAGCGCGTCGCTGAAATGGCAGCCCGCTGGAGCGAGATCTGCAACGCCGAGCAGCGCAAGGACGCAGACCCCGCTGAGATGGACGAGGCGACGATGGGGAAGCTGCGCGCTCTCGGGTATGTCGAATAGGCACGACTGCGGGTGTGCGGAGATCGAACGGGGACACCAGAGAGGGTGACGCACGGCAGTCAGTCGAGAACGCACGGGGGCTGGCGTATGTTTTGGCGATGGCGAAACTGAAGATCCTGCTCGATGGTCTGGTCTTTCCCGAGGGCCCGCGTTGGCGCGACGGAAAACTCTGGTTGTCCGACATGCACGCCAATCGCGTGCTCACGGTAGACCTGAACGGCACGACCGAGACAGTCTGTGAGCTGGAGGACCAGCCGTCTGGGCTCGGTTGGCTCCCCGATGGGCGGCTGCTGATCGTATCGATGACGGACCGACGCCTGCTGCGGCTCGAGCCGGGTGGCCTGGTCGAGCACGCCGATCTTTCTGCGCTTGCAACCTACCACTGCAACGACATGGTGGTCGATGCTCGAGGTCGCGCATACGTCGGGAACTTCGGTTCCGAGATCTCTGGAGGAGTCGTCCCAACCGAAGCCGTTCTGATCCTGGTGACACCCGATGGCGACGCGCGCATCGTTGCCGAGGGAATGAGATTTCCCAATGGCAGTGTCATCACACCGGACGGCAAGACGCTGATCGTCGGAGAATCCTATGGCGGCCGCCTGACGGCGTTCGATCTGGAGCCGGACGGTGATTTGACCAATCGGCGAGTCTGGGCCGCGCTTCCGGGCGCGGTACCCGATGGGTGCTGTCTCGACGCCGAAGGTGCGATCTGGGTGGCATCGCCGATGACGCGCGAGATCGTCCGCGTGAAAGAAGGTGGCGAAGTGACGGATCGAGTCGCGACCGAGCAGATGGCGATCGCCTGCATGCTGGGCGGGGATGATCGCAAGACCTTGTGTGTGTTGACCGCGGAGAGCGTCGAAGCAGAAGAATGCCAGAAACTGCGATCCGCGCGCGTCGAACTGCTCGAAGTTTCGGTTCCGGGGGCGGGGCTTCCGTAGAGAAACGCTACTGCGTGTCGTCAACGCTTCGACGGTCATCTTGCGTCGATGCGAACAGTGAACGAAGCGAGACCCGACGGCTTTCGCCACCGTCCAATCTGCTTTGGATGCCGGCCAGCACCGATTCGGTCGGGCCGATCTCCCAGCATGCCGACTCCGGTAATTGCTCCAGTGCGGGGCCGGCGATGTTCAATTCGCAGATGTCGCGTACTTCGATCACTTCGCCGGAATCCGAGCCCGGTTCACCGCCCGAATCGGAATCGTACCAGCGCAACGGCAGCCCCTGGGTCCTGCAGACATAGGGTCGGTCGGCGTAGATCCTGCACGCACCCTCCGCATCCAGAAATGCACAGACGCCCACCGGATGAGGCGTACCCTCTCGCAGCAGCGTGCCGTTCGCTTCGACGATTCTCGACGCTTCGACCTCGAAGACCGTGAGCTCGTCGACACAGCAGCTGGAACAACCCCGGCGACACTGGAGTCGACCCGCGTTCTGCGCAGCGACTCTGCTCGCGCGTCGGTCGATGTCGTCGTGTAGTTGTTTCAGTTGTTTCAGTTGTTTCAGTTGTTTCAGTGGTTCCCGTTGCACGGGCTTTTCTTCGTTCGTCACAGGAGGCCCAGCATGTCTGCGCTGCGAGCGGATTGCAAGATCGGGCGCCTACCGAAGCCTGGAGGTACGCTCTGTCTCATGACATCGAATCATTCCATCGCCGAAGCGGGTGTCGACTTCTATTTCGATTATCTGTCGCCGTTTGCCTACTTCGCAGCGCTGCGGCTGCCGGAGCTGTGCCGGGAGCGTGGCGCGCAGCTCCGGTATCGACCGGTGTTGTTCGCAGGCCTGCTCGATCATTGGGGCCAGCGCGGGCCGGCCGAGATCCTCCCCAAAGGGATTCACACGTTCAAGTTGTGCGCTCGCTACGCGGCACTCCACGACATCCCGTTTCGCTCGCCGCGCTTTCACCCCTATCGGCCGCTCGATGCGCTGCGGGTGTCACTCGCTGAGGTCGCCGGAGAAGATCAGGCAACCGTGGTTCGAGCCCTATTTGACGCCGGTTGGGGGCAAGGGGCTCACCTTGGCGACCCAGCCGATCTCCGTGCAGCCATCACAGCGGCGGGCCTGGACGGAGAAGCGCTGATGAATCGTGCGGCAGAGGCCGACGCCAAGGATGCACTTCGCCGAGATACGGACGCAGCGATCGCGAAAGGCGTATTCGGGATTCCCACGATGATCGTCGCTGATGAACTGTTCTGGGGGGTCGACCAGCTCGAATACCTCGAGCTTCATCTCGAGGGGCGCGACCCTCTTCAGTCGGTTGACCTCGCGAAAGTGATCTCGGAGGGATCTGCGGCCGTACGCCCGGGATCGCTTCGCTCCGATCGCAAGGTTGACTGATTCGGATGCACGCGTCGGATGCCTCGACGAAGAGATTCGTACGGCTTCGCGTCGCGGGCTGTGCGGTAGGGGCACTACTCTCGCTCGCAGGAGGCGCCATGGCAGACCAGAATGATCCGGCTCTGGTGGGGCTGTTCGAGGCACTGGCCGCATCTCGATCGGTTACGGAAGCGGCAAGCTACGAGCGCGAGATCTGGGCGCGTTGGCTGCAGAGTGGCAGCGAAGCGGTGGACCGCGACCTCGCCCGAGGCATGGGCGCAATGGACCAGGGTGACGCGCGCGCCGCGATGGACGCCTTCAACGCCGTCATCTCGGCCGCGCCCGATTTCGCTGAGGGTTGGAACAAGCGAGCAACGCTGTTCTGGCTGCTGGGAAATCACGAAGAGTCGGTCGCCGACATCAATCGCACGCTGGCACTCGAGGCGAGACACTTCGGCGCGTTATCAGGCCTGTCGATGATTCGAGAGTCTCAAAATCGCCCCTTCGAGGCACTCGAAGCCCTGGAAAAACTCGTCGAAATCCACCCCAACCTCCCACAACTCAAACTCCGAATCGACCACCTGACCCGCCAACTAGGCGAATCAATCTAAACAAGCCCCGCCGGGCGAAGGCGTCGGCCCGTCGTAGGGCGACGCGTGAGGGAAGCGCCAGGGGGCCCGTCAGCAAGGCGCGCCGGGCGAAGGCGTACACACCGTACGTCGA
>JAJDAM010000807.1 GCA_029261905.1 Deltaproteobacteria bacterium | reverse complement strand
GCGGTAACGCAAAATCGTGTCGATATTTTCATGCTGTCGCCTCCCTGGATTCATTTACTCACGCCCTATTTCGGTTGTCAACGAGGAAGTTCGCCACCCGCCGCACGCGGTCCCAGCGGACCAAGAGCACCGGGCCGGGTGGGGGACTGGCTTGGCCGTTGGCGAACAGGCCAAGAATGAATCTGCATCCAGAAGGGGTGCGAGAGAAGCACAGGTCGGGAAGAACTCAACCAGGTTCGCGATCTATCGCGAGTCTCCTTCCCCTGGGGAACCGGTGCCAATACCCGTAGCGGGCCGATTTTCGGTGGATTCATCAGTCGAGTTGAGACTGCGGCTCGAATGGATCGACGGTGCTAGAACACGGCCCGTGATCCAGCTCGATTCGGTATCCAAAGCCCACGGCTCCCAAATCCTGTTCCTCGACGCGTCGATGACGGCGTTTCGAGGCGAGCGTGTAGGACTGGTCGGGCCGAACGGTTGCGGGAAGTCGACGATCTTTCGGATGATCATGGGCCAGGAGCAATCGGACGGCGGGCAGTTGAACGTGGAGCGCAGCGCCACACTTGGCTACTTCAGTCAGGACGTCGGCGAAATGGGAGGCGAAACCGTACTCGAAGCCAGCATGTCGGGTGCGGGAGAGGTCTCGGAGGCCGGCGCGGAGCTGAAGTTGCTCGAGCAGGCGATGGCGGACCCCGATCGGTTCGACGAACTCGACAAGCTGCTGGAGCGTTTCGGCGAAGTCCAATCGCGCTTCGACGAACTCGGTGGATATGCGTTGGAGGCGCGCGCGCGCGAAGTGCTTGCGGGATTGGGGTTTCGCGATGCGGTGGTCGAGCAGGACGTCGGCGCGCTGTCGGGCGGATGGAAGATGCGCGTAGCGCTCGCGCGCATGCTGTTGATGCGTCCGGACGGACTGCTGCTCGACGAACCCACCAACCATCTGGATATCGAGTCGATCATCTGGCTCGAACAATTCTTGAGAAATTTCGACGGCGCGCTGATCATCACCTCACATGACCGCGAGTTCTTGAACCGGCTCGTGACCAAGATCGTCGAAATCGATGGCGGCAGCGTCGTCACCTATTCCGGCGACTACGATTTCTATGAGCAACAACGGGCGCTGGCAGAGGCACAGCAAGAGGCACAGTACGCGCGTCAGCAGGCGATGCTCGCCAAAGAGAAAGCATTCATCGCGCGCTTCAAGGCTCGAGCAAGTCATGCCGCGCAAGTGCAATCGCGCGTCAAGAAACTCGACAAGATCGAGACGATTCAGCCGCCGAAGCGCCGCCAGGTGATCGATTTCGAGTTCAGGCAGGCGCCGCGATCGGGCGATGACGTGGCGAAGCTCAATGGTGTCACGAAGCGCTATGGCGACCTTACGATCTATCAGGATCTGGACCTGTTGATCCGCCGCAAAGAACGTTGGTGCGTGATGGGAATCAACGGAGCTGGCAAATCCACCTTGCTGAAGCTGATTGCCGGTGCGATCGAACCGGATGCCGGTACGGCCGAGTTGGGCGCGGCGGTCAAGCTTGGCTACTTCGCGCAGCACTCGATGGAACTGCTGGACGCGCGGCGCACCGTGTTCGATTCGCTGCAGGACGAATTCCCGGTGGCCGGCGTGGGATCACTCAAGGCGCTCGCCGCTGCTTTCGGCTTCCCAGGCGACGATGTCGAGAAGCGCTGCGAGATCCTGTCGGGGGGCGAGAAAGCCCGGTTGGTGCTCGCCAAGATGCTCTACGATCCTCCGAATTTTCTGGTACTCGACGAGCCGACCAACCATCTCGACATGGACACCAAGGCGATGCTCGCGCGCGCCTTGCGGAACTACGACGGCACCCTGCTGATGGTTTCTCACGACCGCCATTTCCTGCGCGAGTTGTCGGACCACGTGCTCGAATTGACCGGCGATGGACTGCGAAGCTACGCGGGCGGTTATGCGGAATACGTCGTCGCCTCGGGACACGAAGCCCCTGGGCTCGGCGCCTAGCCGGGAAGCATCGGTCGCTCGTCTGGTTGTACGCGCGCCGTCGCCTTGGGCTCGTGGAGGATTCGAACGTGGGGCATCGCGGATCCTCCCGGGTGCTGTGGGCCCTCTACCACGAGACTGCAAGCTGAGTTGCATTCGGAATACGTTCGGTCGATGCGGCCGGCATCACCTGCTGATAGGCGCGACACATTCTTCTGGCCAGGCTGATTCGCGTTGTGGGAGAATCTCGACGTCTTCGAAGGGACTCGATTCCATCTGCCACGGAGGGCCGAGCAATGAGGAGCCGTTCTCGAGCGATCCATTGTGGTTTACACGCGAAGCGCTTCGAGAGGTCTCCCGGAACGCTCACCGGCCTGATTCTCGCGGGAGTGCTTTCGCTGTCGAGTACGGTCGCGTCTGCGAAAGCCGATGAGAGAGCCAATTTTCCGATCGAGGGTGCATCGCTGGTAGCGACGCTCGATGGAATATCACCTCCACGCAGCCACGACTACATCCTGATGACACTCAAGACCGAGATCTACCGAGCCGACACCGATTCGTGGCAGGCGGTGACTTCGGAGCAATTGCGGTCATCGGGTGCTGTGGAGGGTGCCACCTATGCGATCGCGACGCTGCAGCAGTGCACCTCGAAGGTCGATCTGCAGCGCTTCCATGGCGAGAAGAGAAACTGGTACATCGTCGCAGCTGATCGACTCGTCGCGTGGGATCACCACCCGTACGCATCGCGCTGCGTAGTCGGAAACGAGTTCCGACCGGCAACCGGTGCGATGATCGAAACCGAGCGGGAATTTCTTTCGCGTGTCGACCAGAATTTTCCGCCATCGATGACGCACGATCTGGAGCTCTACCGCAAGGGAATGCGCTACCTGGCCGCCGAACGTCTGAGTGACGCCGAAGCAATGTTGGTGAAAGCCGATTCCGAACTCGATGTTGGCCACCGGGGATTCGTCCGTCCCGATGCGAACCGAGAGCTGAACTATGCCCGCGACAGCCATCGGGATTCGGGCCGACAAAAGTTGGTCGACGCAATCGCTCTCGCGAAGGAGCGTCGGGCCGAGGGACTACCGTTGGTTGCCGCAGTGCCGAAAGACGAAGTGGCGGAAGCGAGAAGGGCGCTGGGCCTTCTGATCGAGGAACCCACGGACGAAGATCGCGCGCGGATGGCCGAGGATGCGAGCGCTCGCGACCAGGCCGCCGCCGAGCGCTGGGAGAGCGAGAAGGACCAGCGCTTGTTCTTACAGGTGGAAGGCGGTTGGATTCTCGTCGACGCAGTCAAGCGCCGGAAAGGGCCTCGCCCGGGAGAGAAGTTCGTCAACTACGAAG
>JAJDAM010000806.1 GCA_029261905.1 Deltaproteobacteria bacterium | reverse complement strand
GCTGGCACTCCAGTTCCACCTATGGGCCGGCTACCTCTGCGGGCCGCTGGCCATCGCCGCGTTGGCGGTTCTTGCAAATTCCACTCGCGCATTCCTGATCGCTGGCGGTGTGTTCCTCCTGCTCATGCTCTCTTCCGACGTCGCAGCGCTTGTCGCTCTCTGGGACTACTACGCCTTTTCCTTCTCAGGCCCGCACCGTGAAGATCTCCTCATCCTTCGGCTCTTCGTTCCCGGTTTTGGGGCATGTCTCGCGGTCGTCCTTTGGGCCAAGTGGAAGCCAGCACGCCTGACCGGTCGGGCTGATTCTTAACAGAAGTCCTGGGACATGGTTTACACCTTTTCGTTTCCGGTGATCTTCCCGGTTTTGAGATCGATCCTACCAAGGATCGTGTTGTAGTAGACGATGTTCCAGATTTCATCGTCGATCTCCTCGAACCCAACGTCCTCACCGAGGAGCGCTTTGCTGAGGTAGTACTGTCCGCTCTTCATGCGGAAGGTCCCGCACGCACTGACGCGGCGCACCTCGAAGTGGCCCGGATAGTTGGGTGGCTTCGGGCGTGAGGTGTACTCCTTTCTCGAGGGCGTCCAACGGTCGGCGGGGAAGTCTCCGCCAAGAGCATCGTGGGGCCGTTCGTGGTTGTAGCGGTGTTGGAACTGGTCGAGAAGTCGCTGTTGCTTCTTGAGATTGTCGGCGGGAGGTCGAGTGGCTTCGCGCTTCAGGTCCCGGTGCATGCGCTCGTGTTGGCCGTTCTGTTGTGGGCTTGCTGGACGGATGCGTTGATGGATGATGCCGAGCTTCATCCACCACACGTTGAGTCGGGTGAGTCCACAGATGCCTCCCGATGCGAACGGCGCTCCGTTGTCGGTCCGAATGGCATCGGGCAGGCCGTATTCACGAAACAAGCCTCGGAACGCCGGCCGAGTGCCTTCTACGCGAACGGAGTCGAGGCCCTTGCAGAGCAGCAGCATTCGGCTGAAGTGATCGGTCACGGTGAGCGGGTAGCAGTAGTTTCCATCGCCGGTCTTGAACTGTCCTTTGAAGTCGGCGGGCCAGATCTGATTCGGGCCAGCGGTCTCGAGGCGCACGGTGCCGGGGTGTTTCCAGATTCTTCGGCGTCGGTTCTTCCGCAGCTTGCCGTGACGATCGAGCAACTCGTTGATGGTGCTCCTTGCGGGGACGCGCCAGGCGGGATGCTTGCGCTGGATGATCTGGCGCAACTTGGTCGCTCCCCATCCGTACCGCTCTCTCAGAGCAAGAATCTTGCGCTCGATGAGCTCAGGCGTTTGATTCGGGTGACGGGCCGGAGCTCGCGAGCGGTCGGAGACGGCGTGCATCCCTTCATGCTCGATGCGTTGGACCCACTTGTATCCAGTGGGCCGAGAGATTCCGTATCGGTCACACAGATCGCTCATGGACCACTGGCCACTCGCGTAGTCACGGTAGAACTGTTTCCGTTGCTTTGTTGCGTCGGTTTCCATCCAAGGCATCCTTTCGGTGTAAAGGATGTGCCTGGACTTCTGTAAACGATGTGACCGGACCGTACCGTCGCACACTGCCTAACAAGGGCTTGCAGCCGAAGCCCGATCCGTTATTCGACGGGGAGAGGAATGAGCAATACGATTGAGATCTCATCTCGACCATGGCAATCCATCATCGCGCTTGCGGCAAGTCTGATCTCGTTGATCTCGTTTCTTTCGCACGGGCGTCTCACGGGTCTAGGTACTGCTCTCTGCTTCGGCTTACTGTCTTTTTTGATGTTTCGGCGGTCGCACTCAACACCTTTCATCGAGCTGGATTCGAACGGATTCACCTTTGATGGTCGCCGTTTTGATTTCGATGCTATGGCGCGCTGTTCGGTTGATTTCGCCGCAGTCAATGTTTTTTGGAAATCAGCACCCTGCGAGCAGATCTCTTTGATAGGAGTTCCCAGGGCCCAGCGCCTCAAGCTCGCCGAGATGATCCGTGCGGGTGTCAAGCAAGCCGCCGCATAACAGCCGTCGTGGACGGGCCAGCAACAGTTGGGTTGAATTGACTTTAGTCTCGCATGGCGGCACTGAGTCGATTGAATCGGGACCGGCCGGCGCTGTTGCTGGCCGCTGAACACCGATCTGTTGGGCGGCGTGAGGTGGTTCGATGAACTGGGATGCGATTGGACATCGGACTCGGTCGCATGGATAGTTCGGCGCGAGCAGCCGCCCAACACCTATCAGGTCCCCCGCGTCAATAGGCAAGACGTCTCCTTGACGCCCCGCACTGGCTTGGCGTTCGCATCGAGCGCGTCGCTTCTTCCTCGTCTCCGACTTTCGTTTCTCTCTTCGGGTTCCAGGCTTCTTGAGCCTGCACCAAACACCTATCGGGGATCTCGATCGGAGCGTTGACGCCGCTCCGTGTCCCAGAAACTCATCGGTTCCCTCGCTCGTCCATTCAAATTCGAGCTGGCTCTTCGTCCAGTTAGCTCCGGGCTCGAGAGAGGGGCAGAACTCGTTGAAGAAACGCCCATCGGCGCTCTACGAGTGTCTGGAGGGGAGGTGGGTTTCCAATCAAACCGATCGGATGCCGGGCCGGTCCATGGGGCGATTCCGTGATTCGCGGTGTGCAATCACACATCTTCGGATCTCTTCACCCCTTTGATCGGGATTGGCCCTGGCTCTTTGCGAGCTGGCTCCAGTTAGACGGCCGGTTCACCCACCTCCGCTCCTTTACTTGTTGTGTGCCAGGAAGCGCTCCATGTCGAAGGCGCGTTGTTTACTCAGCATGATGTAGACAGAGCGTCCCAGCTTTGCGGCCAGGATCGACAGCGCCTTCGCCTTGCCGTGCTTTCCTGCCATGCGCCGTACGTACTTCTGCGCTTCTGGGTTCTTGCGCAGGAACGTCACCGCGGCTTCCGAGAAGGCCCACTTCAAATGGACGTTGCCAATCTTCGCCCCGCCCGTGCCCAGCTTCTTGCCCCCGGAGCTGTGATCGCACTTCACCAGGCGCGAGTACGACAAGAAATCCTGGACACGTTCGAAGCGATCGATGTCGTGAATCTCGTAGAGAATCGTCAGTGCGAGAACCTTTCCGATCCCCGGCACCGAGCGGAGTCGATGGAAGGCCTGCGGGTCGTGTTCTTTGGCGCGACGAACGAGATGGAGCTCGAGTTCGCGAATCACCGTGTCGTAGTGCTCGATCAGTGCGAAGTCGATCTCCAGGCTCTTACGCACATCGACGTCAGCAAAGGCATCGGCGACCCCCTCGCGGTTGGCTTTATAGGCGATCTTCGCAGAAGGCTCGGGCAGGTTGTACTGGTGATGGGTGTTCTGGATGTGGGCCAGCAGGTTGCCGCGGCGTCGAACCAGGTGGAGCCGCCTTCGAAGCAGGTCGCGGGTGGCGCGCATCTCGGGCGGGTAGACGTAGGCCTTGGGGATGTTTCCACCGCGCAGTAGTGCAGCGATCTTGAAGGCATCGATCTTGTCGTTCTTGGCCTTGCCGCCGTGGATGGCTTTCATGTACAGAGCGTGACCCAGCACGAACTCGATGCCTTCGCTGCGGCACAGGTCGGCGAGCCAATACCAGGTGAACATGCACTCGACGGCAACGACGAGGTCGTTGCGGAAGGGCATCACAGCTTGCAGGAACGGCTCGGGCCGGCTCTTGATGTTTCGGTGGAGCAGGATCTCTCCGTTTTGGTCGAGGATACAGAGGTACATGGTCTTCGCATGCAGGTCGATTCCGCAGTAGTGCTTGTGGTTCTCGGTGTAGAATCTCATTGTTCTCTCCTGAAACGGTTGGGTGTTGAGTTCCAACCAGGCTACTCCGGGTGGAGTAGCCGCAGGAGGGGACCTGTATGAGAATCAAGCGCTTGCAGCTGACAGTCTCATACGTGGGTGTGAGGAGTCGTGATACCCTGCAAGGGAACCAGGGGTTTCAATCGGGGCGGTGGGTCGCCGCCTGCAGCTGAAGCCCGACGGGCGGCACTAAATCGTGCAGACAGAGACATTCTCTTTGCTGGCGGAACTTGCGCTCGGGCTGGCGGGTTTCACCGGAGTCGCCGCGGCCTTCGGAGGTCGCGACCGTGTGTATTCTGAGGCCGATCGGTCCCGCCTGCAGGCGATTTTCCTCGCGGCTGGGTGCGTGCTGGTCGGCAGTCTTTGCGCGCTAACGCTGACAGCCGCGGGCTGGTCCTCAGGGCAGTCGCACCGATGGGGCGGGCTGCTCGCGGCTGCGATTCTGATTCCGACCTTCTACAACCTCTTGCCGCAAGCCTACGCATTCGCAAGAGACCCAGATGCAAGCACTTCATTCTGGATCTTCGGCTTTGCATTGGCGCAAGCCATCGTCAGCGTTCTTTTTCTCGCCGGCAACTTCATCGTCTGGAGAGAAGCGTGGCCGCTCTTCGCGGCCTTCTCCGTTCAGCTGACATGGGGGCTCTTCCTGTTCGCACGAATTCTGACGCGGAACAAGTAGTGGCTTCTGCCTGTGCCGCGTGCCGCCCGAAAAGGGGTTGCAGCTGACAATGAACAGCTCGGCGTTCCTGAGTTGGGTAGCATTCTGGCGTCGGGACTTCTGTGGCATGGCGTTGACTGTCAGTGTCTGTTGCAGCTGAAGCCCGATTCGTTGGGCGGCGATCAGCTCGATCGGAAATCAATCCAGAAAAGGAGATGTACTACATGTCTAGCCTCTACGAACGCCTTGGCGGAACAGAAGGGATCACATCGATCGCGAGCGACACTGTTGATCTGCATCTGGTGAATCCGCGGATCGCACCGCGCTACGCAGATAGCGACCTAGCTGCCGTGAAAAATGCCGTCACGATGTTCTTCGTGGAGAACTCGGGTGGCCCAACTGTCTACGGCGGGAAAAACATGTTGGCCGCGCATCGCGGAATGAACATCGACGGCGCGGAATTCGTGGCGGCGCTAGATGACGCAATGGAGGCCCTCGACAAAAACGGAATCGGCCAGAGGGAAAAGGAAGAAGTTCTCTACTTTTTGTACGGTCTCAAATCCGAAGTCGTGCACCTCTGAAGTGATACGCCCTACCGAGCGTATGCTGGGCCTCTTCGCCCCACTGGCGCTTGGTGCTGCCGTCTTCTTCGCGATGTCGGCATTCGCTAGCTCGACTGCGGACGTTGACGTCCGCGTAACCCATTATCCTGTATCGGGTGCCTCCAAGACTCAACTGCGAGCGAGTCTTGATCGCGAGCGAGCCTCGGTAATTCCTGGTGGAGAGCACGATGCGCATACCCGTTGGCATATTGATTGGCGCTTCTCTTACGAGCGTGGGGAGAACTTCTGCCGAATCAACAAGGTGTCGGTGACGCTCGATGCACATATGATTCTGCCGCGATGGATCAATCCCCCTCGAGAGAAGCTGAACGCAGAATGGTCCCGCTATATCAGTGCTCTCACTGCACACGAAGACGGCCACGTTGAGATAGCGCGCGCTGCGAAGTCCTCGATCGAGAACTCCATTGCAGCAGCTTCGCCAGAAGAGGACTGCGCAAAACTCGATGAAGCGATCAACGCCCGCGCCCGCGCCATACTGGGAACCTTCCAGGAACGCGAGGTACAATACGACCGCAGTACCAGACACGGTTTTTCACAGGGCGCTCGGTTCCCATAGGGCGCTGCGTGATTCTTCGATTTGAACTGCATCATTCAGTTGCCAATGGTTGGTTCAAATGACCGCTGTACCGTTTTGGCATCAACTTTTTCAGGCTCGGCTGAGTCCGGTGGCGCTATTCCGCCTCGGTTCGAGCCGATTGGTTGTGCGACGCGAGCACCCACGGCGGGAGGGCCGATGAATAAGTCTCCGAACTTCCCGTGCGAAGGCGGCTGTGTCTGCGGCGCAGTTCGCTATCGCCTGCTCGAAGATCCTCTCGAACTTCATGTCTGCCACTGCTCAAACTGTCAGGCTGTTTCGGGTAGCGCTTTCGTCATGTGCATGCCTGTCCACACGCGGTCGCTGGAGATTCTGAAGGGCGAGCCCAAGCTGTTCTCGTTCACCTCGCCGGATGGCCTTGCCAAGCGCAACCGGCGTTGTGCGGATTGTGGCTCCTGTGTTTGGGGAGAGATCACACCCGAAATTTTCGCGCTCCAAGCGGGCACGCTCGACGACACGAGCTGGCTCAAGCCGATCGCACACATCTTCGTCAGCCGGGCGCAGCCCTGGGTTGAGATCCCCAGCGACGCTGTCGTGTACGAAACAGAGCCAGAAGACAATCTCGAACTTGTACGGGCCTGGAAGAGCCGAGACGTTTGAGTTTGATGCAGGAGCAAAGCTCCGGGAGTAGACCTGAGGCGCTGTCTGTTGCAGCTGAAGCCCGATCCGTTCGGCAGCAAGTGCTGACGCTGTCCCGACTCTGGGGCGTGATAGAATCGCGTAAACCCAGGTGTTCAGGGCCAGTGTGCTAGGTCGCCGCGCGCCGCTGAACGCCGATCCGTTGGGCAGCGCGACGCACCTCGAAATGCCTTCGGTGCGAGGATGAGGCGCAGATGGAGGCATCAGACATTTCGCGTGCAGTGGCTGCAGTGAAGTCGATCGCCGCACGCTGCGATCTGCCGATCGACGACGCGACCGTTATTCACAACTCGAACAAGCTTGCTCTGCGCATTTTGCCTTGCGACGTTTTTGCCCGAGTCGCACACGTAGGGCGTGAAGTTGCACAGTTTGAAATCGAGGTTGCTCAGGGGCTGGCCGAGTCCGAGGGCTGCCCTGTGGCTGCCCTCGATCCTCGAGTCGCGCCGCTCGTCTACCAGCAGGATGGCTTCGCGGTTACGCTGTGGACCTACTACGGGACGCAGACAGCTCGGGAAGTCTCACCAGCCGATTACGCGAACGCGCTCCACAGGCTGCATGCCGGCATGCGCAGGGTCGCTGTCACGGCACCGCACTTCACGGATCGAGTCGCCGAGGCTCAACACCTCATCTCGAGCCGGGATCGCACTCCGGCTCTTGCCGACGTGGACCGCGCGCTTCTCACCAACACGCTACGCAGCCTGCGACGATCCATCGTCGACCGCGGTGCCGCTGAGCTGCTGCTCCACGGCGAGCCGCACCCAGGCAATCTGCTCAGCACGAGCAATGGGCCGCTGTTCATTGACCTCGAGACGTGTTGCCGTGGGCCTGTTGAATTCGACCTCGCTCATGTGCCCGAGGAGGTCAGCGACCGCTATCCGAACGTCGATCGAGCACTGCTGCGTGACTGTCGGAACCTCGTTCTTGCGATGGTCGCTGCGTGGCGCTGGGACCCAGGCGACGAATTCCCGGACGGGCGACGAGCAGCGCACCGGCTCCTCAGTGCCCTACGCGAGGGTCCACCGTGGCCATCACTCGACGTCGTGATGGACTGAGTGTCCCGGACCATCAAATGACTACGAGATATCGAAGGCACTTTATGAAGCGTTTCCGGACCTACGGAGTCGAACTCGACTCCCATGCGGAAGCATACGCCAAGCTCTCGAATCACATGGCACGATTGAGCAATGGCACCGAGTCGCACTGGCCGCGCCGTCGATTCCCCGTCTATGACGAAGCGATTCGGCGCCTCGGGGGTGATTTGGAAGCAGGTCGTCCGCGGACGGAGCTTCCGTAGCACACACGCCGCCCCGCAAGGAGTTGCAGTCGACCAGCAACAGCTCGGTTCGATTGACCTTAGTTGCCGTCTGACGGCATACTGTGACGCCACGATCGGTTCCGGTCAGCGCTGTTGTTGGCCGCTGAACGCCGATCCGTTGAGCGGCGACGATCGGAACACCATTGCGAACCGTGTGTGCAATATTGCTGGCGATCACAATTGGCACCGGCGCGTGCGTTTCGAGTCCACGAGTGAATGCACATCTCGCAATTCCACTGGGCAACCTCGAGGCCACGGGAGATCACCCCCGCTTCATTTCGTGCTCGTCTTGTCCCCAGCGGACTCGCGAGCTGCCCGGAGGCCGAGATCACTCCGTGACGATCTCCCCTGATGCCCTCTATTCCCTGTCCGCTGCTGACATTGAACTGGTCTACCTCTACATCGAGCGCTCCGTCTTGGTACGAGGCTTCGAAATCCACACAGTGCTGGTCATACCTACCGAGACATGGATGAGGCAGACCCAGGGGATCCGCAACTCATATCCTGACGACACGGTTGCATGGTTGAAATCCGATCGCTTCGTCTCACTCAGCTTCAACGTCAACCGCATGCAACCGGGTCTTTTCGCGGTTGCAGGGTTCTTCTGTAGGAAACACGCTGATCAGTTTCTCGAGTCCATGCAGCTTGACTTCAGCGTCATCATGCAGTCCGACGCCGAGTACGAAGCGTCGATCGCACAAATGAATTCCAAGCTCGAGAACGCGCGGGTTCAGCCCGGATCCGATCGACTTGGAGAAGGCAGTCCATCTTCCGGGGTTCCAATGGAAGTTCTGGTTGCATTGGAATCGAACAGCTCATCGACCCTGCCACTCGAACCGAACGTTCTCTACGGCAGCGAGTACGTGCCACTGGATTGCGGCTAGAGCCTAGCGGTATCAGACAACCTGATTGCAACATGCCGAGTTGGCGATCCGTTGGGCGAGTCGGAAGACTCGGCTTGCGTGCGCACCTGGGAGTAGAAGCCAACCCTTGCCGCCCTCTCGAATCGACCGATGGAAGACGCGCGCCGCCGCG
>JAJDAM010000805.1 GCA_029261905.1 Deltaproteobacteria bacterium | reverse complement strand
TTCGACGATCTTGTCGAGATCGGGGGTCGATACGGCGCTCCCCTCGCCGCTTCGGTTGGCGTCGTCTTCACTCTTCTTGATGATGCGGCGCACACCCTTCTGGAATTCTTCGATCCCTTCACTCGCGTCGCCGACACCGCGTCGCAACGCACCGTAGAGCGCGTCCCCGCCACGACCAATCAGTTCGGACAGGAGAGTCTTCGAAGCCTCGCTGGTACTGCCCGATCGTTCGTTGCCGACCAGAATCTGAGACAACGCGACATTGGTGATGTCCTCACCCGTCTCGTTGTCGATGACGCGCACGTCTTCGCCGGCTTCGATCAGTTCGCCGATGCCTTTCAGCGTGATGTATCGACTCGTTCTTGTGTTGTAGAGCTTGCGGTTCGCGTAGCGCTTGATCAGTACCGTCATCGCGGAACCTCGGGTTCCCTCACTCGGAGCGCGTTCCTCGCAGGGCGGCCCACGGTAGCCCAGAACTCGGTGGCGTGTTCCCCGGTCATCCCTTTACCGGAATACGTTGGATTTTCTTGCGCTGCGAGCGCGGTTTCGCCTCTTGGTTCTTCCGGCGAGTCGGTTCGCGGGGTGCCGACGACTCGCTCGTGCGCACACCGAATTCCCAGATCAACTCCCTCAACCCGAGGAATGCCCGCAGTACCGATCGGGCGTCCGGGTCGTCGCGTGCGCGCTCTTCCCAACGGGAAATCTCTGCATCCAACGCAGCAGCAACCGATTGAAGCAGTTGCATCGATTGCCGATCGGGATCGCTGATCTGGTTCAGGAGGTTTTCGAGCGCCCGAGCCGCAGGCGCGAGGATTCCATTGGCGCTCGCCAGTTCACCCGCAGACGCCAGCGACGCAGCATCGAGAAGCGCCAGAACGGAAGCCAACGCTTCGGTGAGCGCGGCTTGCCCGTGGCTGCGTGCTCGAGCCAGCGCATCGGATACCGATTCGCGAGGTTCCGAATCCGCGCCGGCGGATGGTCTGGGCGGCGCCGCCTGTTCAGACCCCGGCGCTCTACGCGAATCAGCCGGGATTTTCGGTTCGCTAGTCGACACTGACGAGGGTCTCCTCGGTACGGCCGCTGAGCCAATCGGCGACACGACCGAGGTTTGCAAGCGAGTGAACATCCGTCTCGAACTCGGGAATCTGGCCCCAGTAAAGACCCTGACTCACGATGCGATCCCGCAGGGAGATCGTCGATTGCTCGTCGCGCCGCACCAGGTCAGCGTATCTCGTCGCGCCATCCACTGCAGCCTGGGCGGCCAGCTGCGCTTTGAACTCGGCGCCCTCGCTGTATTGAAGTGCGGCGGCCAGCGACGCGATGTCGCGCTCCGCCGGAATCGAGTCGTCGGGGGGGCTGGTTGCTGCGGGCCACAATCGGATGCGGTTGACCAGCGCGCCGGCCAGCGGCACTGCGTGTTCTTCCAGGCGGTCCAGGAATCGTCCGGCCTGGCGAACGGATTCGCCGCCCGCACCGGTCACCAGCACGAACCCGGCAGTCGGTCCCAAGATCAGTTCCCGGACTCGTCGCGCGCGCTCGCGGAATCCATCGGACATCTGCTCGAATGCGAGCAGGAACTCCGAGATGTCTTCCAGAAATCCCATCCCGGTCACCTGCTCGAGCAGCCTCAGGACGCGGTGGGTGCTGCGTTGGAACAACCGAAATCCGAACCTGCCGGCGGCAAACGCCGGGTGGATCAGCAACGCGACCAGCCGACTGTCGAGGAAGTCGAGCAGGCGAGCGGGGGCGTCGAGAAAGTCCAGCGCGTGTTGCGACGGTGGAGTGTCGACGACGATCAGATCGTATCGGCCGCTCTCGTGAAGCTCGAACACTTTCTCCATCGCGGAGTATTCGACACTCCCTGCGAGCGCGTCGGAAACGTGCTGATAGATCGGGTTACTCAGAACGCGGTCACGCGCAGCGGGATTCTCGGAGAAGCGTTCGACGAGGTCGTCGAAAGTGCGCTTCATGTCGAGCATGACTGCATACATTCCGCCCTGCTCCGGAACACCCAATGTGGTCAGAATGTCGCGGGGAAGTGCTTCGGGTTGATTGCCCAGAGCCGCAGCGCCCAACGTGTCAGCCAGCCGTTGCGCCGGATCGATCGTCAATACCAGTGCTTGACGTCCCCTCCTCGCAGCCTCGAGTGCGAGCGATGCGGCTACAGTCGTCTTGCCGACGCCTCCACAACCAACACAGACGAGGATTTGCCGCTGCGTCAGCACCGTCTCCGCGAATTCGTCGGCGTTCACTGTGAATCCCGATTGGGGTGCGTCGGCGAGGGGGTGGTCGAACCGGATGTGGCTGCCGACAGCAGCGCTTCCGAAAGCTGTTCGAGATCGGCAGGACCACCGACTCCCTGCGGCAGATGCGGAAGAGCCCAGATCGGAAGCTGCGTCGCTCGTTCGATTTCTGACAAATACTGAAGGTTGAGGCGATGTCGCGCGATCAGATACCGCGCACAGGCCGCCAGCGTCTCGGGACCCGGAATCGAATCGAATCGGAGTTCGGGATCGAGGCGCTCGAGACACTCGTCGAGATTCTCGGGAGCATTCGGAAAGGGGGGAGCCATCACGGCGTTGACGATGACACGATCGACGGCGATTCCCATCTCGTGGTGTACCCGCTGGATCAACTGGGCGGTCTCGCGTGCAGGCAGTTCCTCCGCCAGTGCCACGGGGAGCACCAACGTGTGCTCGGGATCTCCGATCATCTGTTCGACCCGTTCGGTCTGCTTGCGGAGTGGCCCTGCACGCACCGCCGAAACGACGACCCGAGGGGCTTCGAGGAAGCTGACACCATGTCCTGTCGCGGGCGCGTCGACCACAATGAGGTCGAACCGCGGCTGTCCGGGGGCTGATTCGAGCTGGGCCAGGTGCCAGATCTTCCCCAGCGTGATCAATTCCCTCCAACCCGGAGCGGCGTTCAGCAGTTGCTGGAAGGAGGTATTCTTGACGACCAGGTCGACCAGCGAGCGCACGCCGAATTGAAGGGCGAGATACTCGGCAAGCGCCTCGAAAGGTTCGATTCGCATGACCTCGAGCCCGGGTCGCACCACTCGCCCCGAGTAGCCCACAGGTCCAGCGCCCGGTTCCAGTAGGGACGGAATCTGCTCGTCGGGGCCCACTTCGACGACCAGCACGCGGCGTCCGGCGCGCGCGGCCCCGAGCGCCAACGCAGCAGCCACCGACGTTTTCCCGGTGCCGCCCTTTCCGGTCACGATGACCAGTCGTCTATCCAGCAAGGATCGCTTTGGCTCTGCGATCAACGACTACTCCCACGACTGCACACACCCACTGCAGCCCACTATTTGCAGTGACTCCCGAGCCGCCAACGCCCCCCCAACGAGTGCGCTCTCGACTCGGGCCGGACACCACACTCAAGCCACTTGCGTCCGCCTCCGAAACGAACCAAATCGGGCTAAGTACGCTAGCACACCCCGCGGGGATGGCGGGGCGGCAGCCACCGACGGAGAACCGGCCGATTGATCGTCACTTGTGAACGCTGCGCCAGCCAGTTTCAGCTCGACGAATCCAAGATCTCGCCGAACGGCGCTCGCGTGCGCTGCTCCCGCTGCGAGCACGCGTTCTTCGTCGAATCCCCAGAGCAGCCCGACGCCGATCACGCGGAAGAGTTGGTGCGCGACGTGCTCGGAGCCGACCGCTCCGAGGTTGCCGTCGAATCGCCCGAAAAGAACACCGATACCGGTCAAGCGAGTGATCCGATCGATCTCGACAAGGGCGAGGATGATTGGGAATTCAACGACGAGACCGGCGCGATCGAGAGCGGGGAGGGGGACGCATCCGATGAAGAACTCCAGGCGGCACGCCAAGCGGTCGACGGCCTGCTAGGCGGCCTGTTGGATTCGGCGCCGTCGGTTCTGACCGAGGAGGATTCGGATTCCAGTCTGGAACTCGACTACGACGAAGAGGATGAGATTTCGTTGGAGCTCGACACCGAACTGGACGGCGAGATCGAAGACAACGATCCAGCCGTGATCGAACCCTCCGCGCCAGCCCAAACCTCGGCACAGGATCACCGATCGAGTTCCGATGAGGTCGCCGGGTTCGGGGAGGTGGCCGAACCGCAAGCAGAATTCCCGGTCGCAGCCGATGACGAATTCGATGACCCGACCGATTGGGATTTGTTCGATGCCGAGTCGAGCCGGGACATTCCGATCGTCCGCGCTGCGTCAGTTTCCGAGCAGCCCGATTCTTTTTCGGCTGCGTCGAAGATCGGAGTGACGGGAGCCACCCCATCGAGTCGTTTCGCTTCTCGCCTCCTCGAGTCGGTGGGGTGGGCGTTCGTTGCCGCGCTCGTGATGGTTTGCCTGAGCGGCGCGCTGTCGACTCCCAAGATGGAGGCGAAGCCGTGGCCACTCGGATCGGTGAAGGCACCGGGATTCGAGCTACAGGGCGTATCGGCCCGCTGGGTCGACAATGCGGTTGCAGGCCGAATGTACGTGATCACTGGAGAGCTTCGACGCAGCG
>JAJDAM010000804.1 GCA_029261905.1 Deltaproteobacteria bacterium | reverse complement strand
CGCTTCGGCTATCTCTACCTGCGCGGGGGCGTCTGGGATGGCCGTCGCATTCTTCCCGAAGGTTGGGTCGATTTTTCGCGGACTCCGAACGAAGCCAAGAACAACCGGATCTATGGCGCGCACTTCTGGGTGAATGCGGATCCCGGCGATGATGGCAAGCAATGGAAGCCACTGCCGGGTGCGCCGCCCTCGGTCTTCCTGGCAGAAGGCGCGGGCTTCCAGGCCGTAGCCATCGCGCCCACCAAAGACCTCGTGGCCGTACGCCTCGGACTCGACCAGGCGATACCCTATCCGGAAGTCAAGGAACCCTTCGGCCCGATGATTTCCGCGTTCCCCGATCGGCCATGAGTCGCACGAAGAAAGTCGCGACCGGCGTGACGGTCGTGCTGGCCATCGGGCTCGCAACCGGCTATTTCCGCTGGTACCTCCCGACACGCAACGCGGTCGACATCGGCGCCGGCATGCTCGCCAAGCAGGTCTGCTCGTGTGTCTTCGTGACCAAGCGAGACGTCGCAGACTGTCGGGCCGATCAGTTTGCGAGCATGGACCCGATCCAACTCGAAGTACGCAGTGGAGAGAATCGGGTGCGTGCCTGGATCCCGGCGCTGGCAGAGCGTACTGCGATTCACCGCGAGGGTTTCGGATGCACGCTCGAATGACACCGGTCAGTCGTTCATGGACGCCTGTTCGGGACGGACCTTCAGTACCGTGCGTTTCTGCGCGTTCATTCCGCCGATGAACGCTTCGTTCACTTCGATATCCGGGTTGCCGCTCAGCTTCCTCAGAACGCGAGCCGTGTATTGGATGCGGTCGGGATCCTGGTCGATGCCTTCGGCGCGCCCGTAGATCACCAGTTGTTTCCGGCCGTCGTGGACCAGTAGCGAGACGCGAGGTTGGCGAAGTGCGTTATGCCACTTCGCGGTAAAGCTCTTGACCGAGATCAGGATGCTCTCGCCGTCCCAGTCGTATGCGATGTGAGACAGCTGAGGCGAACCGTCTTTGCGCCCGGTGGCGAGAGCTGCAATGTGGTGAGATCGAAGAAACTCTTCTTGTTCGGGCGAGAGGACAGGGTCGGCCATGTGGTTTCCTTATCGAGTTCGGTTTGTCGAACAATCGTTTGAATCGAGAATGTCCGAAGCCAGAATGGCGGAAGAATGGATGCGGAACGAGAAGACACGTCCCGGTACCCAACGAGACGGCGCCTTCGAGAATAACGAGGCTATCGCGTCGTCGAAGCATGGTAACGTCGGTCCCCCGAACTGCGTAGCCGCGACTGATTGCTGCATCGGCCCCGAGAGGTATTCAGCCAGATGAAGATCCGCATCCATGCGAGCGCAGCCGCTGGCCGAGCGATCTGGCTGATCGCGGCCCTGCTCGCACCAGCGTCGGCCGGGGCCGCCAAAGTCGATTTTCAGATCAACGAACCTCGCACCCACCAGGTCCGCTCGACCGACCCCAGCATCTACATCGAGGGGATCGCCAAGGAACGCGGCGAAGTCGGCAAGTTCGACATCATGATCGTGATCGATTCCTCGCAATCGGCATCCGAACCGACCGGCTCGGATGTCAACGAGGACGGCATCATCGACGACGACTATGCGGGCGCGGATTCGATCTACAAAGCGGAAATCCAGGCCACGCTGCTGTTTCAGCACATGCTGACCGAGATGCCTCTGAATGATCTCGACCCACAGGGCAACCGGCGCGTTCGTCTCGGACTGGTCACCTACGCGGGAAGAGGCGGCCTACAGGATCATCGCGCGCGAAAGATCTATCTGAGCGACATGCGCAACGATGGCCAGTTCGAAAGCATGCGCAATCAGGATGCTTCGATCGAAAGCGGCCTGACGAGCGACTATTCGGTGTTCAAGACACGTCTCGCAGCCGCCTCGCTGAAGCAGGAGCAGAGGCTGCTGGGCTCCTACACGAACTTCCTGGCGGGCATCGCGCAAGCAGCCAAAGAACTGAAAGCGCACGGCCGGCGCGACGCGCAGAAAGTCATCTTCTTCATGACCGATGGAGAGGCGACCGCACCGTTCAACAAATTCTGCGGCGATCGACTGGCAATGGAGTATGCAAACGAACTGCGCGGCGATGACATTCGCGTCAACGCATTCGGAATCGGGCGCAAAGCCAACTCGAATCTGGCGCGACGCACGCTCGGGCCACCGAAAGGCATCGTCGGAAGCTCGGGTACCTACACACCGGTCAAATCAGCCGCCGACATCTTGGATCGAATTCGAGACCGCACGTCTTCGGTGGTGCGCGCCGGCGCGATCATCAATCGTCACAAAGGCATCACGTATCGCGGCCAGAACATGCAGTTCAACTTCGACGGTACGTTTTCGGGAACCGTCCAGGTTCAAGAGGGCAGCAACGAAATCGAAGTCCACATCAAGACCGTTTCGGGTCGCAAATACGTGCATCGAATCCCGCTGGAATTCGCGTATCCGGACGGCTACCTCGAAACACTGAGACAGGAACTCATCGCGGAGCAGTCCGCTACCGAGGAGATGCGTCGCGTAATGCGGCAGCGCAAATCGCTGGTACTCGAGATCGATGGAGAGCGTCCCGGGAGCCGTCAAACCGGCGAGTCGAAACTCGAAATTCTCGAGGTGCGCTGACCTCTTTCCCGGAGTACCCGACTGTTGTCCTCGCGCAACCCGGGACGGCCGGTTCGGTTACCATCCCCTCGCTCATTCGACCTCGGAGGAACGCGCGATGCACAATGATGGATTCAATCCCACGAACCGGAGACGGTTTCTCCGCACATTGGCCATGGTCGGCGTGGGCGGCACCACGCTGCTCCGCTCCCGCGACACAGGCGCTGCGGTGTACGCGGCAAAACAAGCGGGCGGCCTGAACGTCGAATGGCCGAAGATGGCCGTTCAAAGACTCGGGCGGACGGGTTTCGAGGCCAGCCGCCTGGTGTTCGGATGCGGCGCGGCATTGTCTCGGCGGCCCAACGATGCGCTGCTGGATGCCGCGTTCGATGCGGGGATCAACGTGTTCGACGTCGGATTCCGAACCTACTACGGAGATGCCGAACGCAACCTCGCTCCATTCCTGAAGAAGGTTCGAGACAAAGTATTCCTGATCTCGAAAGCCATGGTCGACCTCGACACCGAGCCCAATGAGGCTGTCAGCGTCGGTCGAGCGCGCACTGCTGCCGACCAATGGCTCGCTCAACTCGACCTGAGCCTGGCCGAATTGAAAGTCGATCACGTCGACGCCTACTACCTGATGGCGTCGAACAATCCGTCGTTCATCGCGAGCGACGAAGTGCATTCCGCCTTTGCGCGGGCCAAGCAGGCGGGCAAGGTGAGCCACCTGGGATTGAGCAGTCACCAGAATGCCGAGAAGGTACTTGGCGCCGCCGTTGCGAGCGGTGCGTACGACCT
>JAJDAM010000803.1 GCA_029261905.1 Deltaproteobacteria bacterium | reverse complement strand
ATCCGATGTATCTCGATTTCACGCCCGAGCAGCGCGCCTTCCAAGCGGAGCTTCGCGAGTATTTCTCTGAACTCGTCGACGAACAGGCCGTGCGCGAGATGCGCGGCAGCGAAGGCGGCAATCCAACCTACAACCGCATCCTCAAACAGTTGGGAAGTGACGGTCTCCTGGGCGTCGGTTGGCCCAAAGAGTACGGCGGCCAGGGACGCGGGCCCGTCGACCAGTACATCTTCTCGGAAGAAGTCCAGCGGTCCGGCTTCCCTCTGCCGTTTCTGACGCTCAACACCGTCGGACCGACGTTGATGCAGTACGGCAACGAGGAGCAACGCCAGTTCTTCTTGCCGCGGATCTTGAAGGGCGAATGTCAGTTTGCCGTCGGCTATTCCGAGGCGGAAGCCGGCACGGATCTCGCCTCGCTCAAGACGCGCGCAGTTCGGGATGGCGACGAATATGTGATCAACGGCGCGAAGATGTGGACCAGCCTGGCGAACTTCGCCGACTACATCTGGCTGGCCGCTCGCACCAATACCGAGGTCAAGAAGCACGCCGGAATCTCGATCTTCCTGGTACCGACCGACTCGCCCGGCTACAAGATCACGCCCATCAACACGATCGGCGGCGTTCGAACCAACGCCACGTATTACGAAGACGTCCGCGTGCCCGCAGAAAACCTGATCGGCGGCGAGAACAACGGCTGGGGCCTGATCACCGGCCAGCTCAATCACGAGCGGGTTTCTCTGATGAACGTCGGACCGCTCGAGGTATTGCTCGACGATGTACGCCGCTGGGCAAAGGAAACCAAGCTTGCCGATGGGCGTCGCGTGATCGATCAGCCCTGGGCGAAGACGAACCTGGCGCGCGTCTACGCCAAGCTTCGCGTCTTGAGGCTGATGAACTGGAAAATGGCTTGGCAGCTTCAGCACGCCAACCTGCTGATGGCCGACGCGTCTGCGGTCAAGGTCTTCGGTAGCGAGTTCTTCGTCGAGGCCTACCGGGCGTTGATGGAGATCTTCGGTCCGCTCGGGACACTGCAAGGTGACTCGCCCGGCTCGATCCTGGCTGGACGCGTCGAGTCGATGTATCGCAACGCGTTGATTCTCACCTTCGGCGGCGGAACCAACGAAGTACAGCGTGACATCATTGCCATGGCTGGCCTGGGGATGCCCAACTACAAGAACTAGTTGGCGAATTCGACGACGACTCAAAGAGACCAGAGACACCGCGGAGAACACGATGAATTGGGCGTACACCGAAGAGCAAGAAGAGGTTCGAAACCTCGCTCGAAAGATCCTGGAAGACCTCGTAAGCCATGAGCGTCTCGTTGCGGTGGAAGCGACCGACGAGCGAATCGACCGAGAACTCTACACGGCACTCGGACGAGCGAACCTTCTCGGCATCGCAATCGACGAGACCTACGGCGGCAGCGACATGGGCTTGTTCGGCCTCGGCGTCCTGCTCGTCGAGATCGGACGCAGCGTCGCGCCCGTCCCGGTCGTTCCCACGTTGGTGATGGGTGCCCTGCCCATCTCCCGATTCGGTACGGATGCCCAGAAGCAGCGCTTCTTACCACGCATCAGCAGCGGTGAATCCATCCTGACCGCTGCATTGATCGAAGCCGGCAGCGAGGACCCGACCCAACCCCAAACGACCGCCACACGAGAGGGTGACAACTGGCGCCTCGATGGCGTCAAGTCGTGCGTGCCGGCGGCCCACGTCGCGGATCGGATCCTGATTCCCGCACGCATCTCGCCGGACCAGGTCGGAGTATTCATGCTCGATCCCCACGCGGATGGAATCGAGCGAATCGCCCAGCAGACCACGAATCGCGAGGCGCAATTCCAGCTGACGCTGAGTGGTGCAATCGTCTCCGACGACGACATGCTCGGCGACGCCGACAGCGGATCCGAAATCATCCGGTGGATGACCGATCGCGCGACGGTCGCAACCTGTCTGGTCCAACTCGGGGTATCCGAACGCGCGCTGGAGATGACCGCCGAGTACACGCGATCGAGAGAGCAGTTCGACCGGCCCGTGGGCAGTTTCCAAGCGGTCCACATGCGCGCGGGAGACGCGTACATCGACCTCGAAGGCATGCGACTGACGGCGCTGGAAGCCGCATGGCGGCTTGGCGAAGAGTTGCCGGAAAACGGTTCGGTAGCGGTGGCGAAATTCTGGTGCGCCGATGGCGGCCAGAGAGTCGGCTATGCGGCCCAGCACCTGCATGGCGGAATTGGAATCGACGTCGATTACCCACTTCACCGCTACTACCTGTGGGCCAAGCACGCAGAACTCACGCTGGGTTCAGCCGCCGTTCAGCTGACGAAAATCGGCGAGACGCTCGCCGACTGAATCCAGCGCATCGACGATGGATGTGCCGACGATCGGATCTTTCATTGGGCGAAAACTGGGTGGCTGTTGGGTGGCTGATGGGTGAGATCAGCGGGTGAAATCAGCGCGTGATGTCAGCGAACGACGTCTTGCCGAGCGGCGATTCATAGTCGGCCCCCCGCAACATCAGCACCGTCGCCGTTTGCGTCTGCGCGATGATTCCGGTCTGGCCGTGGAGACCGCCCGCCCAACCGACGAGCGACGCAAACCAGACCATCTGCATCGAAAACGCGAGTGCGCGTTCCACATCGCTCGGCGGAATCCCGGAACGCGCTGCTGCAGGTCCGCGCAATGACTGCGTGATCAGATCAGAGATGCGTGTATGAAACGCCGCAACCCGCGCCGTCAACTCGGGCTCGCCGCTCGCGATGGAACGGAGTAACGCACGTGCGAGGTTCGGTCGTCGACACAGGGCCTTCGTCACGATCGAAAAAAACGCCATCACCCGCGATTCGCTGCTGTCACCGGCGGGCGGCTTCTGCTGGA
>JAJDAM010000802.1 GCA_029261905.1 Deltaproteobacteria bacterium | reverse complement strand
CGCCCGATGCGCGCGAGATGGCGCATCACGGTCGTCGGAGAACAGCGCACCGTGCGGGCGATCTGGCGCAGGCCACTGCCGGCGACGGCCCGTTCGGCGATGGTGACGAGCAACTCGGGTCGGCGCAGCCAGTACGTGGTCTGGAAGGTTTGTTGGGAGAAGGTTCGGCGACAATGTGAACAGCGAAAGCGTCCGATCCTGCGAACGCGGGGACACGTGCGGAGATAGGATCCCCAACGCGTGTAGCGCCAACCCTTTGAATTCTGGTGGAAATCACAGCTCGGGCGCGGACAGAAGGGCGGTCGGAAGCGGTTGCGTGAAGGCATGCAGACTCACAGGAGCAAGCCCCATACCAACAACAATCGTCGGAACACAACCAAAAGGAAAGGGCCCTCAGCCTGAACGGTGGCAGAGGACCCTGGAGTCAATTGGCTCGGTAGGACGTGTTTCGGGCGGTCAGCCTAGCGCTGACCCTCGCGAAGGCCGCTGGCCTCCCATTCCTTGCTCAATTGCAGAAGCTTGCGGGAGAACTCGTCGAAGTCGTCGTCGAAAGAGAGGATGATCTCCGTGGTGCGGGGAATGTCATCGCCGTTGAGCAGTCCGCGGTAGCGATTCAGGTTGGCGAGGATCGCCTCGGCCACCTTCAAAGCGCGCTTTTCCGTCTTGATCAGTGGCGACTGCAGCGTGTAGACATTGTTTCGGCCCCACAGGCTTTCGTCGCGAACGATCGCGATTTCGCGGTAGACGCTGTTGATGGGATCGAAGTTGTACTCGACTCGGACCTCTTTGAAGATGTCGGTATTGCCCGTGTAGAAGCCTCGCTCCTTCTCGACCTTTCCGAGCTGGCGACAGCGGGGGCAGTAGAAAGTGTCACCATGATTGAGCAGGAAGACGCCCTTCGCGTAATCCTCGCAGTCCGTGTTCTCGCAGTAGCCGACGCCGCGCTTCATATTCGCCATCCCCTTATCTCGGTCTTGACTCGGTTGGATCGAGTGTTGGGTCGCCTCCCGGGTGCCCTCAATCGATCAACGGAACGATCCATGTTCACTGCCACCGGGATCACGCAGAATTTTCCGTCCGGAGTCTTCCGGATTCGTACGAGAGACATCGCAATCTCCGTGCCACGGCGTTTGCCGATCGACGATTTCACACGCGACAACCGCCCCTAGAGCGACTTCTGCCGAACTATTGCGTGTGTGCGAATCTTCTCGAGAGGGGCGGCTCAGAGGGGCTGCGGTCCACGAATGGGTACCGCGCTTCCGTCTCCTGCCGATCCAGTCAGTTGGCGCGCAACTTTTGTCGCAGTCGGGGAATTGCTTCCTCGACGCACACGCTTCCCCCATGGGGGGTGGGTAAGCGGTTGCCTCCACTGTGAAAATGTCGAACGTGCAGACGCAGGTTCGTTGCCTTCTGCTTATAGTCCTGCGGTACCGCCGTTGTCAACCCGTATTTGGTTTTGAACCGACACACGACTTCCGGGCACTAGAATTCGAGATCCTGCTCCAACTCGTCCACCTCGGCGCGGCGAGTTTCCAGGTCGGTTCGAACGATCAGCAGATGGACGAATGCCGCGGCGCACGCGAAAATTCCCGCCACGAACGGCCAGCCCATCCCGTCGCCGAGGCTTCCGCGCTCGAGGTTGTCGGGATGCATCGCTGCCCCGCCGAACAGCTCAATGGCGAAATAGTTGAGGGGGACGGCCCCCAAGCCCGCGATCCCGTAGACCGCGGCAAATCGAGCCGTGCGGGTGCTCCCCTCGGTAAAGCTCCGCAACAACAGATACGCCAGGTAAATGAACCAAAGCAGCAGGGACACGGTCAGGCGCGGATCCCACGCCCACCAATGGCCCCAGGTGCCCTTTGCCCAGATCGGTCCGCTCACGAGCCCCAGGGTGCAAAAGAGCACGCCGACTTCCGCGGCGGCGATCGCGACCCGATCGAAGCGCTCATCGTTTCGCCACAGGTACATCGCACCGCACAGGGCCGTCAGCAGGAAGCCGGCATAGGCGGCGAACCACAGCGGAACGTGGACGTAGAGCACTTTCTGGATGACGCCCTGTCGGCTGTCGATCGGAGCGTCGATCACCAACCAGGCCCAACACAAGGCCCCGATCGCCAGCACTCCACCACTGATGCGCAGAGCGGCGACCGATCTCGATGCGCCACCTGATGCCACGACAGAGTCGAGCGCGGGGTTCGCCATTTTTGGTTTCTGGACCTCTTCGATGGGTCGCGCTCGGATGACTGGGGCGCTCGTTGGCACGGGTTCGTGCCGGGCAGGGCAGTTCGATGTGTGGGTTACTCGTCGAGCACGAAGTCTGACAGCAGGAACGAGATTATCAAATAGCTCGCATCGACCACCAACAGGAACTGGATCGGCTCGAACGGCACCTCTCCGGTTTCGATCAATGACGTGGTTGCCCGTGACGCCGCCGAAAGAACGGGGACATAGAACGGAAGCACCAACAGCGGAAGCATGACTTCGCGCAGTCGGGTGCGAATGGAAACCGCGGCGAAGAAAGTACCGACCGAACAGAGGCCCAACGACCCGAGCACGACGATGCCGATCAGTGCTGGCGCCAGCGAAATCTCGAAGACGATTGCGAACACGAACGCGGTGACGAGCTGGACGAAGCCCAGGATCAACATGTTGGCCGCAACTTTCCCCATGAACAGCCAGCCGCGATCGGCGGGGGCCATCGCCAGCCCCGAGATCGCGTCGTTGTCGAGCTCGATCGCGAACGATCGGCTGAGACCGAGCATCGCGGAGAACACGTAGGCGACCCAGAGCAGGCCCGGTGCGTTGTGTCGCGTCTCTGCGGTCGCACCGCCGGGCAGCGAGAAGTGGAACGCGATCACCATCAGCAGCGAGAACATCAGCATCGCGACGATGCGGTCCCGGCTGCGCCATTCCGTCAGCAGGTCCTTCCACAAGACCGCGGCGAATACGTTCATGGATGCCCCGCGTGCGACGCATCGTTGTAGGAACTCTCCAGCGCGGATGCGTCGAGTCGGGCAGTCGACTCGCCGCTCATCGATCCATGTTCGTGAAGGACGGCGCCTCCTGCGATCACGATTGCGGCATCCGCGAGTCGTGCCGCGAGTTCGACATCGTGCGAAACCAGAACGAGTGTGCACCGGTTTTCGCGCAATTTGTTGATTCTCTGCTCGAGGCGCTCCGATGAGCGCCGATCCAAACCGCTGAATGGCTCGTCGAGCAGCACGATCTCGGGCTGGTGGATGATGCCACGCGCGATCGCGAGCCGTTGTGACATTCCCCGCGAGAACGCTCGGATCGGGCGGTCGGCGGCACGCTCGAGACCTTCTTCGGCCAGCAGACGCGAGGCGCGCCCGGCCGCGTCGCTCACGCCGTGGAGTTTCGCGGCGAAGACCAGGTTTTCGCGTGCTGTCAGATCGGGGTAGAGGTGGCTCTCGTGGCCGATGAATCCGACCTTCGCGCGCGCGGCTCGTTGATGGGCCAGCACGCCGTCGATCTCGAGCGTGCCCGATGTCGGTCTGGCCAGACCCGCCATCAGCCGAAGCAATGTGGACTTGCCGGCCCCGTTGGGCCCCAGCAGCGCGAGGCTGACGCCCTTCGCGAGTTCGAGATCCAGCCCGACGAGGCCAACGGTTCGAGCGAATTTTTTTCCGAGTCCTTTTGCGCTGACCAGCGCGGTCACGCGCTGTTTCCCGCGCTCGGAGACTCCTCGGAGACCCGGGTCCCGCATTTCGAGCAGAAAATTGCGTCCGGGGCCAGTTCGGCTTTGCAGGCTCCGCACGCTCGTGCAGCGGCGGCGGCGATCTCGACGTCCTTCCCTTGTGAAGAGTCTTGTGCAGAGTCTCGCGAAGCGTTGTCGCGCTCGAGCGCGAGCAGGTTGACCGCAGTCGCGCGAAGCTGCTGCCGGAGTTCCGCGTAGTCGGCTTGACTCAGCTTACCGGTCTCGAAGTCGTCTTCGAGGCTGCGGAGCGAGGAGAGCACGCTTTGCCTCTCCTCGGCGAAGTATGTGGGAAGCGATTCGGTCGATGCTGTTGCGACTCCTCGCAACGGCACCGTGAGGAAGCCGATTGCGAACAGGCCGGCCATCAACGCGATGCCCGCGGACGCCCATTGCGGCATTGGCCGGTGGATGTCGAACGGCTCGATGCTCAAGCGTACTTTCGCGGAGGGTTTGACGCCGAATGCCTCCAGGTAGAGGTACTTGCGATCCTCGGTGCGAACCGGCCGACGTCGATGCAGATCCGGTGTTTCGATGACCAGCCCCGTGTCCGATATGAGAATCGACAACAATGAAATCTCGAATGGGAATTCGCGAACGAACGGCACCACATCGCTGTCGACCGGAATGCGATACCGGAGGGCAAATGGCGACGCCCCGGCGGGGATCGGCCCGCGCACCGCAACCGCACCCGATGGATCGCGCGAAAGGCCGAGGGCCAGCGTGTCATTCGAAAACTGCAACTCCTCCGCCCGCGGATCGAGTGCAAAGCACAGCAGCGGCGCACCGGAAGCCGAAGTGAGCGGTTCGCTGCCAGACACCGACAGCTGGTGTTGCTCGTCGACCGTAAGTGCTGCGCCATCGAGATCGAGCCAGATGCGGGATTCCTCTCCGACGATGGCATCCGAAACTCCGGCGATGGGGCGCAGCTCGGCACGCAGCGTGAACGCCGCGCCGGCAGCGAGGTCGCTCGCCTCCAGCACCGAGTGCGACACACCGTCCAATACGATCGGCAATCCGGCTTCGAGTTGCGAGCCACCCGCGGGTGAGCTGAGCGTCGGACCACTCTCATGGCTGAATACGCGCACCCGGCCGACGCCGCTCGGGAAGTCGTGCTCGATCTCGATCGCCGTCTCTCCACCCGGAGCGCCAGCGGGAAGTCCATACGCGAACTCGAGTTCTTCGCGACCCGGTCGCAGCGGTCCCCAATACGAGATCGTCTGTCCGTCCCAATCGAGGCTGTCGCCCACTGTGCTTTCGAGGTGTGTTGCGCCGGCCGGTACCGGAACCCGCAGGATCGGAGCGCGCCCAGCCCGCTCGGCCTCGGGCACATAGATGACGAGGTCTCCGGTGTTTTCGAGGCTGTGGGATTCCTTGATCAGTAAGCCATCACAACCCTGGTCGACCCGGATCAGCACCTCTGCGATTCGAGCCGCGCTGTTGTCGGTGGTCGGTTCTCCGATTGTGAGTTCGACTTTCCGTTCGGTCTCGCCCGGCTCGAACGACATCCGAATTCCGAACGGCACCTCGCGGTAGCGGGCGCCGACGAGGTAGACGATCGATGCATCGCCGGCGACTTTTTCGAATGCAAATGTTCCGTCGTCAGCCGACACCATGCCGCGAAGACCGGGCGTCCCATCGGGGCTCAGCGAATACAAGACGATCGGAACTCCGGCAACCGCGCTCGAATCCGATTCGTGTACTACACGGCCTCGAATACTCGCCGCGCCGGCCGGGATATCCGCGACGCCAGACGCCGCTCCGGCTGCGCCATGGGGCGATACCGGTTGCGCGATCGCTGTGCCGGCACCGAGCCCAAGAGCGATCAAGCCGCACAACCACAGTGTTTTGAAAACGAGTGTGCGCTGTCGTTCGAACTCGATGTTCACCGAGCCCGTCGCCCCGCATCGCTTGTTCATTGCGCTGCGGGCTCCGGGTTTCGGTCCGGGTGAGGCCACATGACCGCGATCGAACCGAGCACGAAAACCAACCCGCCCAACCAGATCCAGTTGACCAGAGGGTTGCAATACACCTTGAAGGTGGCCGAACCATCCGCCTCGATCGCCGTGAGCGTCACGTACAGGTCCTCACGCAGCGTCGAGTAGACCGATGGAATCGATGCGGGCTGTTGCTCGAGCCAATACATCCGTTTCTCGGGAGTCATGACCGCCAGCGGTTGATCGTCTCGATAGACCGCGAGCCGGGCCACGGCACCGCCATAGTGTTGCGCGGGAATCGCGGTCGCGGTGAGGTACTCGAGGCGGTAGGCACCGATCTCGAAGTCCTCACCGGTCTTCACGTTTTCCAGCCGCTCGATGTCGTACACGGACCCGGCCATCCCGACGAGGATCAACACGGCGCCGAGGTGGACGATGTATCCGCCGTATCGTTGTTGGTTCTTGCGCAGTAGCGCCCGAAACGCCTGAAGTGCGTTCTCCTGGCCTTTGCGGACCCGCGCCCGAATCGCGAGCGCGTATTCCTGCACGATCGTCGCGACCGCGAATGCACCCAGTCCCCAGACCAGCACCGGGTAGTAGTCCGCACTCTTTCCCAGGAACGCCCATGCGCACCCGGCGAATACCGCGCCGGTCACCACGGGCCATCGGAATTGTTTCTTGAGGCTGGCCGGCGAGGCGCGTCGCCAGGCAATCAATGGACCGATGCCGGTCAGCAGCAGCAAGAACAACGCGAGTGGACCGGCCATGATCGGGAAGAAGCCGGGGCCGACCGCGATGCGATCGCCCTGTACCGCTTCGGATACGACCGGAAACAACGTCCCGGTGAAAATCCAGACCAACAGCGAGATGAAGACCCAGTTGTTGAGCAGAAAACTCGCTTCGCGGGATACGAGCGACTCGATCCGGTTCGGGCTGCGGATTTCACCTCGGCGCAAGAACACTGCGATCCCGAAGATCGCCGCCGATACCAGCACGTAGCCGAGGAACACCCACACGAAGACCGGCGATTGCGCGAACGCGTGCACCGATTGAACGATTCCACTGCGCGTGAGAAAGGTGCCGAACAGGCATAACGTGTAAGTCAGTCCGATCAGCAACAGATTCCAGGTCTTCAGCATGTTGCGCTTTTCCTGGATCATCACCGAATGCAAGAATGCCGTTGCCGGAAGCCATGGCATGAAGGACGCGTTCTCGACTGGATCCCAGGCCCAGTAGCCACCCCAGCCGAGCACCTCGTATGCCCAGCGTCCGCCGAGCATGATCCCGATGCTCAGAAACAGCCACGGGAACAGCGTCCAACGCCGCGTCGTGCGGAACCAGTGGGTTCCGAGTTCGCCGGTCACCAGGGCCGCGAACGCAAACGCAAAGGGCACGACGAATCCGACCAGACCGGTATAGAGCATGATCGGATGGATCATCATGACCGGGTGCTGGAGCAGCGGATTCAAGCCCGCACCATCCGAAGCGACATCGGCCGCAGCGAGGCGCTCGAACGGATCCGTAATGAAGTTGACGAGCACCAGGAAGAAGATCGCGTTGGCCAGCAGGACCGCGACGACCCAGGGCATCAACGTTCTGTTCTTGTCGCGGTTGAACCACAGGCATGCGCCTCCGTACGCCAACAGCATCCACAGCCACAGCAGCAGCGAGCCCGCCTGGCCGCCCCACAGCGCACTGAGGCGATATTGAATCGCCATGCTGCGGGCCGAATGCTGCGCCACGTACGCGAGCCGGTAGTCGAAGGTCGCGAAAGCGTTGAGGAGCGCGAGGATCGCCACAGTCGCACAGCCGAAAACGATCCAGAGGCTCCGCTCGGAGACCCGCGTCCACTCGGCGTTTCGCTTGATTCCGGCGTAGATCGCAGTGCCCATTCCGAGTGTTGCGATCATCAATGCAAAGCGAAGGGCGTAGCCTCCGACGTCAGCCATGGGTTTCCTTCAGTGTGTTCGCTGCGTGATGGGTGTCGCGTCGAGAACCCGGGGCGCGATCCGCTGGATGTCAGCGCCGCCGGCCGGTGCTGTCGAATCGTGAAATGGCCGACGGTTCGCGGGTCGTTTGTGCTGTCGCTCGGTTCGGTTCAGAGTGCTGCTTGCTCGGCCGCCTTGGCTTCGAATTTCGAAGGGCACTTCGCCAGAACTTTGTCCGCTTCGAATGTGGTCTTCGAGTTGTCGGAAACCAACACGCCTTCGACCACGACCTCGGCACCGTCTTTGAACATGTCAGGGGTCTCGAGGCTGGCCAATACGACTTCGAGAGTGGTGCCGGGAGGTCCGCCCGCGTGGGGCGGGTCGTTCTGGACCTTGAACCAGACCTGTTTCGCCGCGACGTCGCGGCGTATAGAGTCGTTTGCCACGTAGCCATTCACCCGGGCAAGAGCCACCGCCAATTCAACGCCCCCGGAAATGAAAGCCACGAGGGTCAAGTAATATGTGAACCAAGCG
>JAJDAM010000801.1 GCA_029261905.1 Deltaproteobacteria bacterium | reverse complement strand
GCTGAGTGCGTGGTAGCCGTCGCGCGCGAGCACGCGCTCGGCGGCTTCGAGGATGCGATCACGTGAGGCCGCGCCGGCGGCATAACGGCGCCGGTCGGGCGTGCCCTTCGCACGCGCGGAGGGCGACTGCCTTCCGCGGGCCTTGCGGCCGGTCTTCTTCGTCTTCGAGTCGGGCATGTTGACGGATTAGCACACTTGTCCTACAAAAAGAATATAGGACGAACGAGCTAATTTTAACCAGGAGATGGAGGTCACATGAGCGAACCGCACGAAGTCTCGACGCCCACGCCGTCCGCGGTCGGCAAGCCCGCCGCAGGCAGATGCAGCCGCAAGCACGTCTCCGAGCGGGGACCTTTTCAGCTGTTCGAGAACCCCCCGATGAATCCGCCGTTGACCGCGGACATCGTGAAGGGAAGCGACCTGATCCGGGAGTTCGACATCAGCCCTCTCGCTGACAAGTACGGCGAGCAGACGGCCCAGGACAAGGTGGTCGAGATGCTCGACTCCCTCTCGGGCGGCGTATCGATGACCGAGCTCTCCGTCCAGGACCATCCGAATGGGATGAGCCTGGTTCATGCCTGGTTCGGGGCGAATCTCGAAATGTACCGGCACAGTCATCCGCGCTACGGCGACTGCATCTACTACGTGGTCGCGGGTGAGCTCCTGGTGGGGCAACGCCGCCTGGGGCCGGGCTCCGGGTTCTTTCTGCCAGCCGGTCAGCCCTACAAGTTCTCGGCTGGTCCCGAAGGCGTGGAGATCCTGGAGTTCCGAGCCGACGGGCTCGGCGATCCCGCCGACGCGGACACCAAGATCGAGGAGCGCTCGCTCGAAGACCTGCAACGCATCGTCGACAACTCGAACGCCAACCGTCACCTCTGGAAGCTGCCGGCTGGCTTTGGCACGTCGGGCCGCGGCCCGGCCACGTCGTAGACGGACACCAGGAGAAGCCCTATGAACCGAACCCTCACCTCACCCGTCCTAGACGACCAGCGACGCGCCGATCTAGCCCTCGCACAACGTCCGCTGGAAGACGCCCGCGGGCTCCCGCCCTGGGCGTACAACGATCCCGCGTTCTACGCGGCGGAGGAGAAGTACGTCCTCCGGCGCGAATGGCTCTCCGTCGGGCGGATCGACGACGTCCCCGAGTCGGGGGACTTCTTCACGGTCAGCCTGTTAGGCGAGCCGCTGATCATCGCTCGCGGTGACGACGGCGAGATCCGCGCGCTGTCCGCGGTCTGTCGGCATCGCGCGATGGTGGTCGCCTCGGGCCGGGGTCGGACGGAACGCTTCGTCTGCCCCTACCACGCGTGGACCTACGACACGACGGGCCGCCTCACGGCCGCACCCATGATGAATGGCAGCAGCGCATTCGACAAGAAGCGGTGCGCCCTGCCGCAGCTGCGGACCGAGATCTGGCAGGGATTCATCTTCGTCAACTTCGACCCGGAAGCCGAGCCGCTCGCGCCGCGTCTGAAGGAGTTGGACGAGATCCTCGCGCCCTATCGACTCGCAGAGCTCGAGTCGGGCGCCCCTCCGCTCGACTACGAGCAGCACTTCAACTGGAAGCTGCTCGCCCCGGACAACTGGGAGAACTATCACGTCCTCGGTGTGCACGCGAAGTCTCTTTTGGCCACGGGGATGTTCACGCCTAACACCGAGTACCTGGCGAAGCCCAACGGAGCGTTCACGGCGTGGATGAACCCGTTCAAGGAGGGAAACCCGCCTCCGGTCACTCTGAAGGAGTTTCCGGGCCTGCCGCCAGAGCTGAAGCGCGGCTGGGTGGGGGTCCACGTCTACCCTTGTCACCTCTTCCTGGCCTCGCCGGAAGACTCGACCTACTACCGGGTCCTGCCCCAGAGCGTCGATAACTTCCAGCTCGAGGTGCGGTTCTCGGTGCTGCCCGAGTTGGTCGACGACCCTGCGTTCAAGGACACCCTCGCCAATCGGCGAGCGATGCTCGATTTCGTGCACGTCCAGGAAGACGCACCTGCGCTGGAAGCGACGGCGCGCGGTCTGCGGAGCAGCCTGTTCGAGCAGGGCTGCCTCTCGCCCGAGGAGCGTCCGCTCTGGGAGTTCTACAACTATCTCGTCCCGAAGGTTCTGGAGGGTCTCGACAATGAGCGCTAACGCACCGCCGATCGACATCGCGGGCCTGGTCCACATCTCCGATGCGGACCTCCAGGCACTGCTCGCAGAATCCTACCCGTGCATCCTGTCCATCTCCCGTAAGGAGCGCGGTCCCATCGCAACGCCGCTCTGGTACGAGTACCGCGACGGCAAGTTCGTGCTCGGTATGGACGCCGGAAGCGCGAAGGCGAAGCTCCTCGCCCGCACAGGCCGCGCCACCATCACGATTCAGCGGCCGGTCGAGCCCTACCAGTACGTGATGGCCGAGGGCGAGGCGCACATCTTGACCGACGAAGAGCTCGAGGCGCGCGGCGAGACTGTGTGGTCCTACTTCAAGCCGGTCGTTGCGCGCTATCTCGAGGCCGAACTCACCGATCGATACATCGCGATGCTCCCGATCCTGGCCCCCGACTACAAGATCGTCGAGTTGACCCCGAAGAGCATGCGGGGCGAGAGCATCCCGCGCCACGAAGACGTCGTTCCCAGGGCCGAAGACATCCCGAAGCTCGTGCAGGCCCTGAAGGAGAGACCCGTCGGGTGAGACGCGTCGTCCTCGCGCTATGACTTCTCGCCGGTTCGGCCCTCGCGAGCGAAAGTGGCGAGCCCGGTCGAGTCGCAACGCTGCCGCCCGTTGGCCCGCACTGGGTATGGGTCAGCGACCGCCTGCTCGCACACAACCAGCTCTTCGACGGTGACACGGGCGAGGCGCTCGGTACGATCGACGGCGGAACGACGTTCACGCCGAAGCCACCCTATCTTTCGCGACGGCGCGGCGAGTTCTACGCCGTCGAGATCGACTACGCGCGCGGTCGGCGTGTAGACCGCGTCGACTAAGTGACCGTGTACGACGCCACCACGCTCGCGGTCACCGATGAGATCGTCTTTCCGACGAAGGCGGCAGAGAGCAACACGTCCGTCGGGTACACGGCGCTGTTCGACGGCGAGCGCTTCCTCGGCGTGACGAATCTGTTTCCGAGGGCCTCGATCTCGATCATCGATCTCGAAAAGCGCCGCTTCGCGGGCGAGATCGACGCCGGCGGCTGCGTGGGGATCTATCCGACCGGCGAGCGGAGCTTCGCCAGCCTCTGCGCGAGCGGCACGGCGCTCGAGATCTCGTTCGACGAGTCGGGCGTCGTCACGGAACGTACCGAGACCGCAAAGTTCTTCGACTCCGTCGACGACCCAGTCATGCTGGCGGGGGCGCGCATCGTTGGCGAGCGCTGGCTGTGGGTCTCTTTCGAAGGCGTGGCTCCCATCCTGCACGACATGGTGCGGTTGTGCGAGGAGCTGGGCCACGAACTCGTCGAGGCGGCGCCACAGATCGACGTGGAGGCCCATTCCGAGGCGACGCTCACCGTCTGGTGTTGCCACATTGCCCACGACATCGGGGTTCTCTCGGCGATGACGGGGCGGCCGG
>JAJDAM010000800.1 GCA_029261905.1 Deltaproteobacteria bacterium | reverse complement strand
GATCTCTGAAACTCGTTGATCGCCGCGATGTTGCGACCTTTCACACCCCCAGGCCCCGAGCGCGGGCCAAATCCTGTTGTAGAGCAGCGACTTCCGGACGCAGCACCAACAATCGTCGGGACACAACCTTCACATTGGATCTGCACTCGGCAACGCGTCGCTGTGGGTCTTCGACGCCAGATGCCGGCAGGCTCTGTTTCCAGCGCGGATCGCCGGCAGTTCGATGAAACGATGCATCAGTGCGGCCAGTGGCATGGTGAGGACCGATACGACAGCGAGAAGACTCAGCCAGGCCCCGATTCCCCCGCCGCTCGGTGCAAAACGCAGGCAAACGACCGTGAGTGGCAGGTGGAGCAGGTAGAGGCTGTACGAGATGCGGCCGACGAACAACACCGGTCGCGTTTCGAGAAAGCGCGCCCACCAGCCGACTCGAAGCGCCAGCGCGATCAGGCCGAGTGCTCCCGTGCTCGTCACGGTGATCGAGGCAGGGTCTCCGACTCCTGGAATCAGGATGCCGAGGCCTGGGCGGTGCCAGCCGAGCAACTGTGGGGCAACGAACAGCACGACCGAGGCGATGAAGATCGCGATCCCCGCCAGCGTCGGGATCTGTGCAAGACCACTCACTACGCGCTCGCGCTCGGAAAAGAGTGCAATCCCCAGGCAGAAATCGAAGGCGTAGAGCATCGGCAGCGGGAGCGCTCCGAACCAGAGCGGGATGAGGGAAAGGCCGACCAGCAGGCTCCAGTGCGTCCGCAACGAGAACCACAACAGCAGCGGAAGCAGCAGAGACAAGATCATCTCGATCTCGAGCGTCCAGCCGACGGTCAGCAGTCCGAAGGCGTCGCCGGGAAACAGCATCGACTGCAGGACTTCTCCGGCTTCAGGCGGCGCGATCGAACCGCGCGCAGCCCAGCGTGTCATGCCCGTGCGCTGTGATCCGCGGAGATAGAAGAAGCTCAGGCACCACGCAGCGAATACCGCGGCCATGTAGGGCGGATGGATCCGGAACACACGCTTCGTCAGGTACTGGAGGGTGTCCAGCGCACGCCGGCTTCGAGACAGCGAACCCGCCAACACGAACCCACTCAGGATGAAAAAGACCTGCACTGAACCTTGCGCGTTGAGGAGCGGAGCCAGCAATCCTTCGAGCAGTGACCGGCGTTGCTCGATCGGCATTGGAGTGGCATTGAAGGTGTGCCGAATGACGACGATCGCCGCAGCGACACCACGCAGCCCCTCGAGAGCCATGATTCGTGATGCAGAGACGGATCGGCTCATGGTGCATCGCAGGCTACCCTGCGACGGGTTCACGTGCATCTTGCTGGCCCGGGCGGTCGAATGGGTGCGCGAACAGGGCGGTTGAAGCCGCCCTCGATTCAGCCTCGCTCAGGCGACGGCTTCGATTCGCACCGGCACCAGCTTGTGCCACGGGGTGCCCGCGAAGTCGTCTCTGTGAGCGCTGGCCGTGAGCTCGTTGGGCGCGACGCCGGTGCGGACGGTTCCGTCTTCGCTCGTGACATCGAGGCCCAGGCCGTTGGGGAGTGACACGTGCCCGAGATACATCTGGTCGGTGATCTCGATGGACGTCACCGCACTGCCGCGCGTCGTCGTCAAGCGGGCGTTGCCGCCTTCGACCAGTCCCAGTGATGCGGCATCGTCGGGATGGATCCGCAGAGCACCGGAGTAGTCCTTCTTTCTCCAGCTGGCGTCACGGAAGATCGTGTTGGCCGTGTAGTCGCGGCGTTCGCCGGCGGAGAGGACGAACGGGAAGTCGTCGCTCGTGACCCTTTCCGGAGCCGACGCGAAATCCGCAATCTGCTCGAGCAGTTCAGGGATCACGAGTTGGATCTTTCCGTCGGGCGCCTGGATCCGCCGCCAGTTCGCATCGAGTTCGTCATCGACGGTCACGATGCCCGAGTGGCCCGCGAGAATCGCATCGAACAATTCGTCGCCCGGGTCGCCGCCGGCACTTCCGTGCCCAGCCCGCCGGACGCCCTCGGGCTCCTTCATCGCGAGCATCTGCGCAGCTGCCCACAGCGCTGAAGCACTGGCTGCGCCGTCGGGTAGCGTCGGTCCGAGAGTCCGATACAGCAGCGTCGAAACCTGCTTCATCAGACCCGGGTTTGCCGCCGTCACCTCACCGAATTTGGCACGAAATTGGGCACGCCCTGCCTTCGCCGCCTCGCGCAGCGCCTCGACGGTCTCGGTCGGTGCACCCCCACCGAGTGCCTCGACCAGCCGCGCGTGGATCTCGGGCTCCGGCAGCACTCCTTCCGGGGCTTCGAACAGCGGCTTGCGCAGGTGGAAGTAGTTGCGCGGGAACTCGAAATTGAAGAACGTCGCCTCCCATTTTTCGAACTGTGTCGAAGCTGGAAGGATGTAGTCGGCTTCGCGCGCCGTCTCGGTCATCGCAATGTCGATCACGACCACGAAGTCGAGTGCGCGCAGCGCCTCGCGCATGCGTTGGCTGTCGGCCAGCGAGTGCACCGGGTTGCCACTCTCGATCAGCATCGCGCGATAGCGATCGGGGTGATCGGTGAGGATCTCTTCCGCGATGATGTTGCACGGCACCAGGCCGCTGATCAGCGGCGCGCCCAGGACCGGGCTCGTGCCTTGCACCGCACCACTGCCGAGCAGCGGAAGCAACGGGGCCGGAATGTACTGCCCGCCCTGGTTCGCGAAGTTGCCGGTGAGCACCCACAACAGTTTTTCGAGGTAGCTGACCAAGGTCGAGTGGCGATTCATCTGGACGCCGAGGTCTTCGTGGATCGCGACACTGCTGGCTTCGGCGATTCGGGCTACCGCGGCGCGGGCCTCGTCTTCGGGGACGCTGGCGGCCGCGCAGTAGTCCGTGACGGGAATCTCGCGCAACACCGAGAGGAGTTGCTCCAGGCCGACCGCGTGCGTTTCGAGCCAGTCCTTCGCGATCAGGTCTTCCTGGACCAGGATTCCGAGCATGCCGAGCAGCAGCCACGCATCGGTGCCGGGCGCCGGACGCAGGTGGATATCGGCGATCTCCGCCGTTTCGGAGCGACGGGGGTCGATCACGATGATGCAGCGGTTCGGATCCTTCTTCATCTCGCGCAGCGTCGCACGGGCGCGCGGCATTCCGTGCGATTGCCACGGGTTCTTCCCCAGGAAGACGGCGACTTCGGTGTGTTCCATTTCGCCGCGCATCGAGGCGCCGAACATGCGCCCGTTGACCCAGAACTCTCCGGTCTTCTCCTGCGCGAGTGCGTTCGAATTGAACTTGCTGCCGAGTGCCGCGCGGGTGTCGCGGCCGTAACCGCCAGACAGGTGGTTGCCCTGGCCGCCGCCGCCGAAGTAGAAGATGCTCTGGCCACCGTGGGTGTCGCGAATGGCGGCAAAACGTGCGGCGACATCGGAGATCGCGGTGTCCCAGTCGACCGCTTCGAAACTGCCGTCTTCGCGCCGGCGCATCGGTTGCGTGACTCGATCTTTGCACTGCTGGTAGTGATCGATGCGTGATGCCTTCTGGCAGGTGTACCCCTGAGACGAGGGATGCGCTTTGTCGCCTTTGATCCGGGTGATGTGTCGATTGCCTTCACCGCCGAGTTGAACTTGCAATCCGCAGTTGCACTCGCAAAGGATGCAGGCGGTCGGGTGCCATTGGTTGGAGCTCATCGTGGATCTCCTCGGTAGGCGCGTTTAGGGGCGTTGTTCAAGGTAGATCAATTTGGTTTTGTTACGCAACCTATTTGGGTTACGCTTCCCGCATGGGAAGGAAGCGCTTCGCCGACATGAATTGCTCGGTCGCCCAATCGCTCGACGTGCTCGGCGATTGGTGGACGTTGTTGATCGTCCGCGAGGCGCTGTTCGGAACGCGCACGTTCAGCCGCTTCGAGCGAAACCTCGGGATCTCGAAGAACATCCTGGCGCTGCGACTCGAGAACCTGGTCGACCAGGAAATCTTGCGTCGCGTAGACGTCGGACAGCACGGTACCCGCTTCCACTACGAACTCACCGCAAAGGGCGCCGACCTGATCACCGTGATCGAGTCGCTGCGCCAATGGTCGGACCGCTGGGTCTACGGCGAGGGGAAGGAACCCGTCCGAATCGTCGACACGCGGACGGGCAATCCGATTCCGCCGCTCGCAATTCGAGATGAAGCGGGTGAGCCGATGTCGATGAGAAACGTCGCGATCGAGCCGGGCCCGGGCGCCGCACCCGCGACGCGACGTCGCTTCGGCAAGCGCGACGCAACCACGACCTGACGTCGGGTTGCGAGAAGAACGTCGAATGATCGGGCGTGAATCGATCGACGGGGCGACCCTGCGGTCGCCCCGTCCAATTTCGATTCAGCTCGCGTCCGGCACCCAGTTGCCGTGGAAGCCCATCGGCACGCGCTGCGGCAGCGGGACGACCGCCACCGGCTTGCTCGCGATGTTCTGCGCGTCGAGGACGACGAAGTCGCTGCTGTCCCGGTCGGCATCGTAGACGTACAGCAGCAGAAAACCCTCGTCTTCAGCCGCATCCGCTGACGCCGGAACGAACACGGCTTCGCTCGGTGTGCGTCCATTGCCGAAGTCGTGGATCTGGCTCGACTGGTTCTCGAGGTCGTACTTCACGAGGCGTTCGGTTGCGATGCCGTCGCTTGCGTCGGTCGACACCGCGTACCCGAAGCGATGCTTCAACCCTTCACGTCGGGGATCGATGCGCGGAAATTCGATCGAAACGTCGTCGAGGGGCTCTTCCTTTACGCCGCCACCTGTCTGGTCGATGGTCCAACGGGTCAGTTTCGCCTGATCGAAGTCGTTGCCGCCGGCCTGCCACAGTTTGTTGTAGCGAGCCACATCCATCACGATGTTGCCCTGCCGTTCGTACGCGTTCATCGGATGGAAGACATAACACGGGTCGATTTCGTGCCACTTGACGTCGGTGTTGCCGCCGCTTCGCGGCATCACGCCGAGGCGAGCGCCGTGCTCAGGCTTCCACAAGAAGGGCATTCCATCCTCGATGGTCTCGGACGAGAACACGATCGGCAGATCCATGAAGATGACGTGATTTTCGGTGATCGCGAAATCGTGCATCATCGTCGCTGCAGGCACGTCGATCGGCTCACTGCGCAGAAGCTCGCCGGTCGGGCTGAACTGGTGGTAGACGACGAAGGGCGGCGCAAAGTGGTAGCCGAAGGCCAGCATCTCACCGGTCGTCGCGCAGAATTTCGGATGCGCGGTAAACGGCGCCGTGAGCTTTCCGCCGAAGTCGGTCGTGCCGATCGTATCGAGTTCGGGCGTCATCTCGGTGGGGAAGCCGCTTTCGACGAGCGCGAGGATCTTGCCCGCGTATCCGATGACGTTCGTGTTGGCCTGGCCGATGGTGAAGTCGGCAACGCCGTCTTCACCGACCCGCGGTGTTTCATCGCCATTGAACGGCCGGGTTCGGACCCAGCGATTTCGGTACGACTTGGCTTCGCCACCTTCGAGCCGAACACCGTGAATCATGCCGTCACCGAGGAACCAGTGACCGGGGTCGCCGTTGGGCGGGTTGGGGCCGTTTCGCAGGTAGAGGCCGCTCAGTTGTTCCGGGATCTGGCCCTGCACGTCGAATGAGTCGGCTGTGACCTCGCGCTCGACGGGGGCGTGATTGCCGCGCATGTAAAAGGGGAGTTCGGTGTTGGCATCGGACATGCTCGTCTCCTCGGGGCGCTGGATGGGAAATGGAACCCAAATGGATAGTCACTGGTATCCAATTCGAGATTATGGATACTACCTGCTATCCAATCAGTCAACCCCGGTCTGTGCGCAGAGCGAATTGTCGTCTCGAGCTGCATCGAGAGGATCGGGTTGTGTTCCGAAGATTGTTGGTGATGTTGGCGGATGCGGCCGAACCAGAACGCGTATTGGCCCCTTTTCGCGGCCGGAGGGAAAACGAGCTGTATCCCATTGTCGAGAAGAGGGTTTCCGATTTCCACCAACAAACGTCGGGACACAACCAGAGGATCAAACGAAATGAAGATCTCAGAGCTCGCCAGCCGCTCCGGCGTCACGATTTCGAGCATCAAGTACTACATCCGGGAAGGGCTGCTGTCTGCGGGGACGCCCCTCGGGGATGGCTCCGCGAAGAACCAGGCGAGCTACGGCGACCAACACCTGAAGGATCTGGCGTTGATACGCGCACTGCGCGAGCGCGCCGGGATTTCGATCGCGTCGCTGCGCCGGGTGCTGTCGGCGATCGCAGAAGCCGAATCGGGACACAAGGATTCTCTCGCGCTCGGCGTGCAGAGCGTCGAAGTCGAGCGACGTGCGGAACGCGACGTTCCCGAACTGGACCGAGAGGATGAGGCGTACCGCGTGGCGTGGTCAGCGCTCGAGCATTTGATGCGGGCGCGCGGCTGGCACCGCGACGAGGGGGATCCCGAGATTCAGGAGCTGTTGGCGGCGATGATCGCGGTGGGACACGTCTGGCCGTACGAGCTCCCGGAAGGGATCTGGAAGAACTACGCAGAGCTCGGTGAACATGCGGCGTCGTTCGAGATCCCCGAAGGTTGGGACCCAGACCGCTTCCCGAGCGAGACCCTTCGTTACGCGATCGTAGGTACCTACCTCTTCGAACCGGTCATCCTGGCATTTCGGCGTCTGGCGTTGAGCGAACGCTCGATCGAGATACAGCTGCGCAGGCGAGAATCGGGCAAACCGGTCGATGGCGATCCGAGCGAGCTACCGTGGAAAATGCCGGTACGCCCCGACGAATTCGAACGCACCTCCTGAGGAGGTGCTCTCCATACCCCACACGTCGCGACGGCGGCTATTGGTCGTCCCACACCGACAGCACGTGCCCGATACTCGGGGTCGACTTCCCGCCCAGCACCGATTGGTAGGCCTCTTCGAGGGCCGCCTTTCCGTAGCCGCGCTCGATCTTCATCCAGCTGTTCGT
>JAJDAM010000799.1 GCA_029261905.1 Deltaproteobacteria bacterium | reverse complement strand
GATGTCGATGTAGATGTCTTCACTGATCAGGTGGACAACCGCGGGCAGTCCGACTGCGCCGGGCGGAAAGGAGTTGACCGCAGCCTTCCAGGGTTCGAACGTGAGATTGGCGAAGTTGCTGGCAGCGATCAATTGACCGGCGTTGCCGTTGTCGAGCAGATCGTACGCCCACTCGGTATTCGTCGGGGCCACTGGGGGCAGCGCTGAAAAATCATAGGCGGCTTCGAGCCTGATGTTGAACCAACCCATGCTGTCTTGTCGCGTAATCCAGGTTTGCGGCGTTATGCGGTCCTGGTTGACGGCGAGAGTCCAGTCGGCGAGGGCGGGTTTGGTGAAGGCGAAATCATACCCAGACCAGATTTCCTGGGCTGATGCGCTTCCCGTCCCGATCGTAATCAGCATGAGCGTGCACAGCAGGCGAGCGAAGCGATTCATCAAACCCTCTTGCATTCGAGCCAGACGGACGCTGGAGGGCCTGGTTCAGCCAGTGATTTCAAGCAGGCCTCGGCCGGGATTCCGATCTCCAGCCTGCTATCAGAACGTGTGCTCGAAGCCAATGCTCCAGGTCACCGCGGTCCGCAGGCCGGTGTTGAAGTTCAGCGGCAGGATCGCGCTCCCGATGATGTTGAAGCTGCTGATCGGGTTGACCTTCACACTGGCAGCAAACTCGAGGATATCGTCGCCGATCCCATCATCTTCGAGTGCATGACGTCCCAGGAAGTCTGCAGCCACGGTCACGCGGTCGTGAACCTTGGCAGTACTCCCGGCGACCCAGCGGACTTCGTTGAACTCGCTGGGGCCAGTCGTCAGCTCGATTCCCACGTTCGCGTGCGGGGTGAAAATGCTGACCGTTTTCGACAGGATCAGCTCGGCCGCGAAACGCGTGAAACCGGCACCGAGGAAGTCCTCCTCGTCGCCTGTGGGGAGGCGAACCCGGCCCAGAACGGATGTATCCGGCGCCCACTCGTGGTCGTCGAGGAACTGGTACTTCGAGCGGATCTCGATGTCCCCGAGACCCCACGCATCTTCGGCGCGTTGGTCTGTTGCCAGGTCGCGTCCGGGTTGGTTGCAGCCGAAGTTTCCGGCAACGATGTCTGCCGGCGTGCAGAAGTTGTGGATGTTCGCGCTGTTGGGCACCAACGGGCTCCGTTCGATCGTCGCGACGGACGTGACAGAGATATCGGTATGGACGACCGGGACCACGATTCCGACGTCCCAATTTTCGAGGATGCCGTAGTTCGCAAAGAACTGGAATACTTCCTGGTTGAGGTTGATATCGAGCACTGCCGATAGAGAGTCGTTTTCGAAGTTGGGATCGAGCGGCGACGGCAGCACGTTCGGAGTTCCCGGCGCGACACCTGCGAAGCAGTTGCCATTCAGCGCCGAGGGAACCTGGCCTCGAATCGGGACCATCGCCGGCCCAGACAGATCCGGGTTGACTTGCATGTTCGGATTTCCGCTTCCGCACAGATCCGCGTGCGCAAAGTCGACCTCGAGGCTGTTGAGGTCTTGGCCCTCGAAGCTCCTGAAGTTGAATCGGGTGTAGCTCGAGCCGATGCTGATGTTGCCTTTGCCGATCGTGTCGGCGAGCTCGGCCACCATCGAGCCGAGGCCTTCGTCGGATCGAACGAAAACCGCTTGGCTCGGATCGAACGTGAACGATGAAACCACCGCACTGCTCGCGAGGAAGTTGACGCTGGATTGAATTGCCGATCCGATCTCGGCAAATTCGCCGCCATCCGGGCTCGTGAACTGTGCGGCATGGTTGTTCGGAGGCGTCCGCAGGGATATGCCGTCTCCGCCGTACAGCCGCGGAATGACATCTTCCGCCTTGCCGGCGGAAGCACTCTGGCACATCAACACGAGCGCAATGAACGCAAGTGCGGAGCCGGACCACCGCAGGATCGATGCGCTGCTGGCCTCAGCCGATCTAGTCTCGCCGATTGCCGATGAAATCATCTGGCACCCCTCCATCTCGGGGGCCACTCGGAACCAAGCCGTTGGTCCGCCATCCGCCCCCCCAAAATCATTGTTTCTTGTGCTACGAAACGAGTCGCCCTAGCTCGCAAGAGTTCGGGATAATGCCCCGAAAGTCAATCCATTTCTGATGATTCGGATGATTCGACAGGAACGGCTCCCAGCTTGAGTCTCGCGACACCGGCTCGCGGAATCGTCGCATCCGATGAGGCCCTGCGAGACAATCCCGATCCACGGTTGGAGGGTCGTTCGTGAACGCACTGCTGGTCGCGAGCTTCCTGGGCTGGCTTCTGATTGCGCTGAGCGCGGTTCAGCTGGTGCCGATCGGGGCCGCACTGCTGTACGGCGAACCGGTGCTCCCGTATCTGGCGACCGCCGTGGCTGGGCTGGTATGCGGGCTGCCAATCGCCATCGGCGTGCGCCCAGCCGATTTGCAGATGCAGATTCGCGATGGGTTCCTGGTGGTGACGCTGGCGTGGCTGCTGGCGTCGATATTCGGCGCGCTTCCATTTGCGATTTCGGGGACCCTCGGGCCGGTGGACGCGTTGTTCGAATCCGTGTCCGGGTTCACGACCACCGGTTCCACTGCGATGACCAGCATCGCAACGGCGCCTCGTGCGCTGCTCTTGTGGCGCTCCCTCACGCAGTGGTTGGGCGGAATCGGGATCATCCTGTTCGCGGTGGCATTGATGCCGCTGCTCGGCGTCGGTGGGATGCGATTGTTCAAGGCGGAGGTCCCCGGCCCCATCGCCGACAAGCTGACGCCCCGGATTGCCGACACCGCGCGCCGATTGTGGTTCATCTACGTTGGCTTCACCGGACTCGAGTGGATCCTTTTGATCGTCGCCGGAATGAGCCCCTACGACGGCCTCTGCCACGCTCTCACGACGATGTCGACGGGCGGATTCTCGACCCTGGACGGCTCGATCGGCGGCTTCGAATCGCCGCTGATCGAATGGATCATCATCGTGTTCATGGCATTGGGTGGGGTGAACTTCGTGCTCCACTACCGTCTGCTGACCGGGAAATTCGGAGCGGTGCTGGTCGACGCCGAGTTTCGCTACTACGTGATTCTGATCTCGGCCGCGACGGCGATCGTCGCCTGGACGCTGTTCCAAGTCGGTACCGCCGACTCGGTTCGAACCGCGATGTTCTCGGTCGTGTCACTGGTGACGACGACCGGCTATGCCACCGCCGACTTCGAGGGTTGGCCCTCGCTGGCGCTACTCGTGCTGATGCAGCTGATGATTCTGGGGGGAATGGCGGGATCGACCAGTGGTGGCGTCAAGAGCCTGAGGGTCCTGATCGGGTTTGTCACACTGGCCAGCGTGTTCAGTCGGCTCGGACACCGCGGCGCAGTGGGCCGTCCGGTCAGCTATGCGGGGCGGCGCGTGCCCGAAGAGGTGGTCAGCGGGATCTGGGCGTTCATGGTCGCGTATCTCCTCACCGTAGTCGTGTGTGCGCTGGTCGTGGCGGCCTCGGGGTACGACATCGTGACCGCATTTACTGCTGCACTGACTTCGGTGGGCAATGTTGGCCCCGGTCTCGGCGAAATCGGTCCGTTCGACAATTTCGCCCATTTCCCGTCGCCGGTGAAACTGGCGTTGTGCGGTTCGATGATCGCCGGCCGGCTCGAGTTGTTTACGGTGTTGATCCTGTTTCACCGAGATTTCTGGCGGCGCTGATTGCCGAACCGATTCGACGTCGGACGAGTTCGTTGGCGCGACGCTACTCGGGCAGCGTCTCGTCTGATCCGCCGAAACTCTCCGGGAAGTCCTTGAATTTCGGCAGTCCATCGATCACCGCGAGAAC
>JAJDAM010000798.1 GCA_029261905.1 Deltaproteobacteria bacterium | reverse complement strand
CCCGAGACCGGCCGAAAGAGCATCTATGTCAATGCGGCGTTCACCAGCGGCATCAAGGACATGGACGATCGCGAGGCGTCCTTGTTGCTCCATCAGCTTTATCAAACCGCTCGCATTCCGGAGTACCAGGTGCGCTTCGCGTGGCGCAAGAACTCGGTCGCCTTCTGGGACAATCGAGCGGCGCAGCACTACCCGATCTCGGACTACTTCCCGGCCGTACGTCGCATGGAGCGGGTGACGGTGGTGGGATCGAAGCCGTTCTAGCGCCATCCAACGGCTCTGAGCGCAGTTCATGAAGGCCGCGTCCCGCCGTCCCGGCATTTCTGATCGATTTTTTCCAATCGGATGTCGATTTCGGGCATCCTGAATCGTCGTGTGTGTGAACGGTCAAAGAAGCGACGACACGGCGGCGGGTTTGCTCGTGGGCGATCCACGGGCCCGAGCTTCCGGTCGATTCACCCCACAGCCGGCGCGAGACCGGGCCGGAACGCATTACAGGAGTCAGACATGATCATCCACGGTGGTGCGCCCTCTCCCTTCGCTCGAAAAGTCATGGTGGCCTGCGAAGAAAAGGGGCTCGCATACGAAGACAAAGTGCTGATCCCCTTCCCGAAGACACCCGAATTCATCGCGATGAACCCACTTGGAAAGATCCCGATTCTCGAAATCAGCGGTGGCCGGTACATCTCGGATTCGTCGGTGATCTGCGCATACCTCGAGAAGGTCCATCCGGAGCCGGCGCTGTTGCCCGACGACCCCTATCAGTATGCGCAAGCGCTCTTCATCGACGAGTTCTGCGACACCAAGCTGTTCGAGGGAATCGGCGGGATCTATTTCGAGCGCTTCATCAAGAAGAAGGTTTTCAACGGCGAGGCGGACGAAGCCGCCGTCGAGAAGCAGATCGAGGAAGGCCTGAAGCCGGTGCTCGACCAGGTCGAGGGCTTGATTCCGGAAAAAGCCGGGCCGCTGCTCGATTCGGGTTTCAGCCTGGCCGATGTCGCGTTCGGCGCACAGTTGAGCAGCCTGAAGCTCGCCAGCGTCGAAATCGATGCCGGTCGCTGGCCAAAGACGCGGGCCTACTCGGATTGGATCCTCGCTCGCCCCTCGTTCCAGACGGTTTTGGAGAAGGCCGAAGGGAGCATCGCCTAGCAGGCCGCGGAGAGATCTTTCCCGTCGGCCAGCGCTCTTTCTGATTCGGGACGGTATCCTCCACGAATGGCCTTGCCGCGAAATGCACTCGTCGCCGCCGTGCTCGGTTGGGCGTCGCGGCTGCGTTTCCCGGTGCTGTTCGGGTTGACCGCGTTGCTATTCGCGGTCGACCTGGTCACCCCCGACCCGATTCCTTTCGTAGACGAGACGCTGCTGGGTCTCGTGGCTGTGATGCTGGGCAACTGGCGCAAACACCGCAAAGGCGAGGGTCCACCGCCGACCGACACATAGGCGGATTGCGGCCGAAACGCTTCAAATCTCGCGCACGCTTCGGCGCCGCTTCCACGCATGGTCGATCCGACGCAGCAGGGCCGGGTATACGATGTAGTGTCGGAACGGAGCAATCAATGCCATATAGGCTGGGCCAAGGCGCCCGCGCGGCTTGACGTACACACCCATCTGTCCGCGGTAGCGACCGTCAGGCTGCGGCACCCAACCGAGATGCAGGATCGCATGCACGGTGCGATTCGACAGTTCCACCGCAAACTCGTCGCGCGTTCGGTAGACCGGGCGGAAAGGCGAACTGCCGACCTGGACGTCGCTCGCGGCCACGAGATCGTCGGGCAATCGATCGCGCAGCGAAGTCTCGTCGCAACCCGGAATTGGCAGCGTGTTGATCTCGGCGTCCCAGCCCAGTCGCTCGCCCATCCAACTCCGAAGACGGAACAGCGCGTTCGAAAGTCGCGACGAGGGCTGTGCGCTGTCGGCGCCCGCCGGGTCGAGCCGATTGAACAGCTCACAGAGATCGGAGAACTCCTCGAGCTCCCCCTCCGCGGGGAGCGCCCAGGCATCGATCAAATCGAAATCGGGGGCCAGCTCGGAGATACGCCAGGGCAGGCTCGAATGCCTCGATGTTTCGAGTCTCGTCTCCATTTGCAACCCCGTGCTGTGCCAATGGCTCCGACTTCAACCTCCGCGCAGCCAACCACGGCGGCGGAACCAATAGAGAAGCGCCCCCGCAATGACAACGATGCCGCACCAGAAGCCGGCGTACGACCAACGCCAGCCGAGTTCGGGCATGTGGCGAAAGTTCATGCCATAAACGCCGGCCACGAACGTGAGCGGAATGAAGATGCTTGCCATCACGGTCAGCGTCTTCATGACCTCGTTCATTCGATTGCTGACACTCGAGAGGTGAACCTCGAGAATCGCCGCCGCGAGTTCGCGCAAACTACCGACGAGTTCGAGCAGTTGGACGCTGTGGTCATACGTATCACGAAGATAGACGTGGACGGCCGAACCAAACGGGCCTTCCTCCGTGCGGAGTACCGAACTGAGTGCATCACGCTGTCCCCAGACGATTTGGTTCAGTTGGATCAGTAGACGGCGTATCGCGTGGATGTCCTGTAGATGGGTGCGGTCGGCCGGCGCGAGGGCCGACTCTTCAAGGTCATCCAACTGTTCCCCAAGTTGTTCAAGGATGGGGAAGTACCCGTCGACGATCGAATCGATCAGTGCATAGGTCAGATAGTCGGGGCCGGCTCTACGCAGAGAGCCAAGTCCGCCGCGAAGGCGCCGACGTACGGGTTCGAAGACGTCACCCGGGCGTTCCTGAAACGTAACGACCCATGTGGGTCCAAGGACCAGGGTGATCTGCTCGAGCTCGATGTCCTGACTCGAACTAAGTGAGCCCATCTGCAGCACGATCAGGTAGCGGTCGCCGAACGCCTCGAACTTGGAGCGTTGCGGCGTGTGAACGATGTCGGCGACAGCGAGGGGATGAATGCCGAGAACTTCACCGACGGCGGCGAGC
>JAJDAM010000797.1 GCA_029261905.1 Deltaproteobacteria bacterium | reverse complement strand
CGACCGACTCGAAGCGATCGATCCCAGAGGTTTCCGCTCGGCGAAACCCTACCCTTGGATCAACCCATCCGATCTGCTGTCGAGCGCGGGTTTCGAGGCGCTCGTGGATTCGATGCCGGACATCTCGATGTTCCGCAGGGTGTTCGGCAAACAGCGCAAGTTTGGCCAGGAGAGCCACGACAGGTTCGCCCTCGACTACACACCGGAACTCGAGCTTTCTGCCGCGTGGCGTGACTTCATGTCCGATGTGACCTCGGACCGTTATTCTTCCGCGATCGCTCGGCTGGCTGGCCGGCTCTCGGTGGACTTGAGCTTTCATTGGCACTACACGCCGGCGGGTTGCTCGGTTTCGCCGCACTGCGACTCGAAGCACAAGCTCGGCTCGCACATCTTCTATTTCAGCCGCGAAAGCGAGTGGCGCGAAAGTTGGGGGGGGGCAACTTTGATCCTCGATTCCGATCGACGCCTCGACCGCCGCTCGGCTCCGGATTTCGATGATTTCGATCGGGAGATTTCGGGCGAACACATTGGGAACCGCAGCCTGCTGTTCATCCGCAAGGACGATTCCTGGCATGGAGTGCGACCGCTCGAGTGTCCGCCCGGGATGTATCGGAAGGTCTTCATCGTCGTGGTGGATCGGGTATCCGCGCTGGAGACGGTGCGACGACAATTCGGGCGGAGGCCCGCCAGCCCATCGATCTCAGCCGCGTTCGACTAACGACCGAACCCGCTCGGCGACCGTTTCGACCTCGCGCAGCGGCTCCACCTCGAAGGCGGCGGGTTGTTTTTCGAGCGCGTGTGCGCGGCCACTCGCGACGAGGCTATCGCGAAGCCCATCGAGGTCGCGTGGTGGCAGTATCCAGCCGGATGCGATCGAGCGCGCGCAAACACCGGAGAGCGTCCACGGCAGTCGACTCGTTGCATCGGGCCCCGCAGGCCGACACGCCATCGCGCACGCGACGATCGCCTCACCGATGCGGCGCCGAAGCGTCTGCCTGCCGATTGGAGGGAGTGCGAAAATCGATACGGGCCTCGAGGTCGAGCAGGCTTCCGCCAACATCGATTCACTGTCGCCGGTGACGACGATCCAATCGGCGAGCGCGAGTAGCCCGAGAAATGGATTGTCCTGGGTGTCGGGCGACCATTCGTGAAACAACGCAGCGTCGGGCAGGGCCCGGGCGAGTTCTCGCGCCGCAGCCTCGCCCGTTCGTCGGCTGGTCGAAACGAAAACCGATCCGCCGGTATCGCGGGCCAGCTCGGCCACCTGGCAGCCGAGCTGACGGGCTTCGTCCGCCCCGAACCGAAACAGCGCGGTGGCGCCACCGACCAATACCGCGATGCGGGGGGCGGGTTGATTCTCGAAGCTCGGCTGCCAGCGTTCGGCTGCTCGATCGAGGCTCTCGCGGTCGATCCGGTTGGTCGGCAGCAGCGTGACCACTCGGCGTGGATGGGGCCAGAGGCGGGCATTGCCGGGCGTGGCGACCAGGTCGAAAGCCTCGGCGCACGCGGCTCCACGTCTTCCGAGTTGCACCGTCTGCGTCCGCCCACCGGACTTTTTCCGAATCCACCGAGACACGGGAGCCGTGCGGCCGCCCGCGGCGATCACGAGGTCGGGCCATGGCGGTCCGAACGCATCCGAACGCCGCCGGTCGATTCCGAGCGCAGACGCGCCGAGCAGTTCGTTGTGAATCTGCGCCAGTGAGTTGAAGTTCAGGTTGATGGTTTCGAACGGCCACCCGAGCGTCTGTGCCAGACCGAGCGATTGGGTGCTGTTGCCGGGGCGCTCATCGAGCAGGACCCAGGTTCTCGGCACCGGCCGGGGCAGGCTCATACTTTCTCGAGCCTGTCTGCCAGCCGGATCGCGAGAGCGATGATCGTAAGCGTCGGGTTGGCCCAGCCGCCGGTCGGGAACACGGACGACCCGCTGACGTACAGATTCTCGACCCCGTGGACGCGGCAGTTCTCGTCGACCACGCCGTGGCTTTCGGTCGACGCCATCCGGGTCGTTCCCATGTGGTGGTAACCGCCGATCGCGTGATTGCTGACCAGCGGATCACATTCCCAATCGGTGCTCTGATCGGCAAGCCACATCGCGGGTTCGACGGTCCCCAGATCCAGGCGTTGTAGTTCATCGTCGAACGCAGTCATGATTCTGGCGATGCTGTGCTTGTCGATTCCGCTCATCTGCCAGTCGAGTGAGATTCGCGGTACCCCGAGCGAATCGCAGTTGTCGCTCAGGGTGATCCGGCTGTTCGGGTTTGGGGCTTGTTCGGCGCGCACCACCGCGTACAGACCATTGTTCTTCTTTGCCAGGTTCCGTCGGTTCAGGTAGGGGCCGAGCCTGTCTTGGGTCTGAATCGATGCGAGGCGCGTCGTCTTCCACGCCGCACGGCCCAATCGCGTCGGCGACAATTCGTGCCTCAGCTTGTTGTAGACACTCTTGTAGAAGACCTGGTGTTCACCTGGATGCTTGCGCACCGCGAGGGTGAAGCAGCTGTTCAAGATCCCCTCCTTTTGCTGGAGGACTTCGGACGGCCGCAGCAGCATCCCGTAGCGGTCGCCGCCGCTCCGAACGAATCGAGGCAGCATCTCGAAGAGCCGGCGGGGGTCGCTGGGGAAGATTCGGGCACCGCGGGCGTGAGGATGCTCCATGAAGAAGCGTCCTACGAGTCCGCGGTTGTTGCCCACGCCATCGGGATGTGTGGCGTGCTTCGAGACCAGCAACAGTCGCGGGATCTCCAGGCCGCCCATGGCCAGCAGAACG
>JAJDAM010000796.1 GCA_029261905.1 Deltaproteobacteria bacterium | reverse complement strand
ACCGACATCGATCTGGCTCACGAAGCGGTGGTGTACCGCGCTCTAGCAGCGCATCCGGTGCGGATCCCTCGATTGATCGCCGAGGCCGAAGATGGTCGGACGCTGCTGGTCGAGCGGGCCGCTGGCAGCGAGAATTTCGGTGCGATCGAACCTCCCTCGGAGCGCGCTGCGGTGGCTCGAGACTTTGCGGTCGCGCTGGCCGAATTACATGCGATCGATCCCGCTGCGCTCGATCTACCCGGAGTCGCGCGACCCGAGTCAGCCGTCGACCACGCCCTGTTCGACCTGAATCGGTGGGTCGACATTCAACGCACCCGCGTCGAGCAGCCCGAGGCAATCACGCGGCTCGCGGGCGAATGGCTCGGTGCTCATGCACCGTCAAGGCTCGATCGCGGCGCGCTGTGCCATGGAGACGCCGGCGCTGGAAACTTCTTGCACGAAAGCGGAAAAGTCACCGCTCTACTCGATTGGGAGTTCGCACATCTCGGAGACCCGCTCGACGATGTGGCCTGGGTACTCGTTCGCTCACACTTGTTGGGTGGCGAAGCCGAAATGAGAGACGCCCTCCCGATCTGGTCGGAGCGGTCTGGTTTGCCGCTGGATCCCGATCGCATCGCCTACTACCGAGCGCTCGTACTGCTTCGAATGGCCATCTCGTGCCAGGTCGCGCTGAGTCATGCCGCGCGCGCGATGGAGGGCGGGGTGAAGGGCGAGGGGAAGAGCGCGATGGACACGACTACCTACGAGATCCTGCTTCCCTACCTGAGCTTTCTGCTGCCACAGGCCTTGCGCGAAGCAGGCTGTCGCGAAGCGTCGCTCGCGGCTCTCGAATCGGAGAGCGAGGCAGCCATCAAAGCCCACCCCATCCTCAAAGTCGCGGCTCGTCCGCTGGCGCCCTGGCAACCGGCGTGAGCGAACCCACCAAACGCGACGATCACTTCCATCAGCCGACTGCACCCGACCCCACCTGGGGCGAGACTGCGTGGTTCGGGTTCTCGGCTCCAGAGCGCGGACTCGCCGGAACCCTCTACCCGCTGTTTCGCAATCACCTCGGCGTGTGCGCTCTCGGTGTCGCGGTCTGGGATGCGAGCGCATACGAGCCGTGGCGCGCGTTGTACGCACGACGGCTATGGCACGTGCCGATTCCGAGCGGTGAACTCGATGACCTGACGATCGCGGGTCTTTCGATCCGGTGCCTCGAGCCGCTCTCGCGATACCACGTCCGCTACCAAGATGGTGATCGAATCAGCATCGACCTCGAATACCGGGGACTCATGGTTCCGCACGCTCCGATCCTTTCCGCCGAACGCGGTCACCTGGATCAACCGTGTCACGTCCAAGGCACGCTACGTATCGGCCGCGAAGAGATCGCGATCGATGGTTTCGAAATGCGCGACCGTTCCTGGGGCCCGCGCGACGACCTGCGACGCACCCGCGCCAGCTACTGCTACGGGATCCACGACGAGAGCCAATCGTTTCTCGCCAGCACGATGGAATTCGACGGCGTCGAACGCGTGGTCATGGGCTTCCTGGTTCGCGACGGTGAAAAACACGACATCGCGTCGGGCACACGAGAGGTGCTCGAGCGCAACCGCGCCGGGTTCCCGGAGAGAGTTCGCATCGAAGCGACCGACCAGGCGGGCCGCGCGCTATCGGTCGAGGGCCGCTGCCAATCCCGACTCGCCGAGCAGGCGACGCCCGGCATGTTCGCGTGGATGAGCCTCACTGAATGGTCGAGTTCCGAGAGCGCCTGCCACGGCGAAGACCAGGAGGTCTGGTCGCCGGATACCTGGCCGATTCCGTGAGCATCGAACGCTCCGGCCCCAACAACTCGCCGACTAACGACCCAGTTGCAGCGCCAGATTCGACATCTGGACTCCGCGCACGAAAGGTCGGATCTGATCCGCGTCACCGCATTGAAGGAACGCGAACGAAATCCCCGTCGCAGGCTCCGCGAATCCGATCTGGCCGCCGTAGCCGGGCCAGCCGAATGCAGTATCCGATTCTCCCCAGGTCGTTCCGAACCCCTTGCCGATCACGACGCCCAGCGTCCGGTTGGCCGGCAGATTCATCAGAGGGTCGGGCAGCCTACAGCGAATATTACCGACGCCGTCAGCCAACACCTCCGGATCCCACAACTCGCCGGGATTGTGGAGCAGGCGTTGGTAGAAAAGTGCAAGCGTTGCGGCCGTCATGACTCCGCCGCCACCGGGCTCTCCAGCTTCGATCTTCGCCGCATAGTCGATCGGCGCGCGGTCCAGTTCTTCCGCGCTGAGCTGTGCGATGTCGGTATGTTGGTCGCGCGGTATGCCCAGCACGCGCGGTAGCCCGAGCGGTCGCGTCACCCGCTGCTCGACGAAATCGCGGAAATCCTGGCCGCTGAGCCGCTCGATCAACTCCGCCAGCACCCAGTGTGCCGACGAACCGTGATACACGTACTTCGTTCCGGGTTCGAACTCGAGTGTCCATCGTGCGAGTTGGAGAATTCGACGTTCGGGGTCCGCGCCATCAGCCGATTCCATCGGCGCATTGGGGAACCCGCTGGTCATCAACAGAACCTGTTCGACAGTGACGTTCTGTTTGCCGTTCTCGCCGAACTCTGGCACGTAGTCGGCGACGGGGCTCGCAAGGTCGAGTTCGCCCTCGGCGAACAGATGCCAGACGGCCGAGGAGACGATCGGCTTCGTCGCCGAAGCAACCCAGTAGCGCGTCGACTCAGTGGCATTGCCGAACGAGCCGGTCCACGAAATCTCGTTGTCGCGTGCCACCGCGACCTGGCAGGACGTCAGGCCCCGCTCGATCTCGTGCGCGGCCGCTGCTTCGATTGCCGTCGTGTCCACGTTCGCGGATTCGACTGCATCGCTCATGACAGCCCTCGGGCGAGATTCGCGCTCACGATTCCACGCTGGCTACTGCCCAGCGACCGCCTCATGGCCACCTGCCCGATACGCAGTAGGCGCTCGCCACGAACCGGAACGACCCCGTGTCACTGCCGAGATCCTGCTCTACGCCGTCCGCGACCCGATTGGCGGCATCCGGTCCGGCTCGGCCGACAACCGGGGCCAGACTCGTCGCATTGATGAAAGACAATACGAATTCGCGCGCTGACGAGTAGACGACATCGACCTCGATCGGGTGACAGTTCACTTCTTCGAAGCCGGCTTTGCGCAACGGAGCGGCAACCTGATCGGGATCCGGCATCGAGAACGGCACGGCCGAGTTGTGTTGCGCTTCGGCACCCACCTCCCGCGCCAACGCCCGGTTCAAGCTGTGCAGTCCGGCACTTCGTTCCGCTGCGTACCAGCACGTCAAAGTCACGCGCCCGTCCGGCTGGAGAAGCCGGCCGATCTCGCGAAACGCACGCGCGACGTCGCTGAAGAACATCACTCCATGTTGACACGCCACGAGTGTGAAAGAAGTGTTTCGGAAAGGCAGCGCCTCTGCACGGGCGGAAACACGCCCGAGTTCTCGGCTGGCGCTTGGTCCTTCTCGCATTCGAGCGCGATTCGGATCCACCCCGATCACCGACGCTACGCCCGCTCTACCGAGATGGCGGCTGACGATGCGCGTTCCACAAGCGAGATCCAGCGCGCGATCGTCGGTACGAGGCTGAGCGATCCGAACATGTGCCTCGGTCAGCGGCTCGAAGATCGGCGCCAGCGGAGACGCGTTCGGAAGATCAGTCGACATGTTGGTTCCATTCGATTCGAAGCCCGCCGATGCCGGCACACTTCTATCCGGGCGCGGCCGGCGACTCGACTCGTGCGACACCGAACATCGACTCGCGAGTCCCGCCGAGATCATGGATGACGTCCACGGCGTCCTCCGAATCCGAACTGGGCGACGTTGTGGGCCCGTTCGTGTGCTGCCACGCGCAAGGCCCGATGCTACCACGCGGCGACCGGAGTGCTCTCGCGCTCCGTCGATGGCGGCCCCGATGCGGCTGCCGCACTATTCACCGCTCGGTGGCCGCCAAAACGTGATGAGTGGCCGCATCGACGAGGGAAATCTTGGATATCGAAGGAAAGATCGCGATCGTCACAGGGGCAGCGCGCGGGATCGGGCGTGCGACCGCCGTCGCTCTCGCAGAAGAAGGCGCCCGCGCAGTCGTTCTTGCCGACGTGCGTGACACACTCTCGCAGGAAACGGCCGACCTGGTCCGCGCGGCAGGAGCGGAAGCACTGGTGCTGGAAACTGACGTTTCCGATATCGACGCGCTGCGCCACTTGTTTTTCGAAACCGAGAAACGATTCGGTGGGCTGCACATCCTCCACAACAATGCCGGGATCGGCGAGGGTGCGACCGATTGGCCTACCGTGCCGACCGAACGAGCCGCTGCGATCGTCGACGTGAACCTTCGCGGTGTCATCATCGGTACACAGCTCGCACTCGAACCGATGCGACGCAGCGGCGGCGGTGCGATCGTCAACACTTCATCCGGCGGCGCATTCATGCCGCTGCCACCCCAGGCCGTCTATGTCGCGACCAAAGCCGGCGTCGTCCATTTCACGCGGTCGTGCACACCGCTCCTCGACAGCCACGGAGTGCGGGTGAGCTGCGTGTGTCCGGGTGTCGTCGAAACCGACATGGTGCGCGAGACCGGTATCGACGGACAACCGGCCGAGTGGCTGCAACCGTTCATCGCGAGCGTCGAAGTACTCCGCCCGGAAGACATCGCAGCCAAGGTCATCGAACTCGTCCGTGACCCGAACAGTGCGGGCGAAGTCGTGAGCGTGGCCAACACGCCGAAAGCAGCGGGCGGATGAGCGAACCCGACGATCGATTCCGCGACCAGGGAGGCACCTCGTCGTCGAATCCACCGGCGCCGGTACGATGGCTGATGTCGAAAGTGATGAGCCGCATGCTTTCGCGTACCGCCGCCGAAAAGCGTCACGACAAGGCCGAAAAGGCGCGGGTTCGCGCCGGGGAACCACACCGGGTGGAGTACTTCCACCAGGTGGAAGACGGCTACAGCCATCTCGCCGCCCAACTGCTGCGACCGCTCGTCGATCGACATGGTGTGGAACTCGTGTGTCACCTGGTGACGGTCGCCCACGACCAGAACCTGCCGGAACCGGATCTCCTGTTGCCGCTGTCGCGGTACGACAGCGCCCAGGTGGCCCCGCACTACGGTCTGCGATTTCCAAAGAGTGCTGGGCCGCCCGATCCGGAGCTCGTAAAGCTGGCCGAGCGGATCCTCGCCGCCGTGGATCAGAAATCCTTCCCCGATGTGGCGGTTGCCGTCGGCGACGCGCTGTGGGGAGGAGACAACGGCGCACTTTCCTCGCTGGCAGAGCGACACGGCTCCGCAGACCCGGCCACGACCGACACGAAGATCAACCAGGGCACCGAGCGGCGAGGCAAGCTCGGTCACTACTCCGGAGCCATGTTTCACTATGGTGGCGAGTGGTATTGGGGAGCCGATCGCTTCTATCACCTCGAAAACCGACTGATTCGTCAGGGTGCCGGCGGCGGAGGCGACCACGATCCGATCTGCCCGCGGCCGCCGATCGAAGCCGGACCGTTGAAGGACGACGGCTCTCTCACCTTCGAACTCTACGCCTCACTGCGCAGTCCGTATACGTCCATCATCTTCGACAAGGCCGTGCAGCTGGCGAAAGACACGGGGGTCAAGCTGGTCGTGAGGCCGGTTCTGCCGATGGTGATGCGCGGCGTACCTGCGACGCGACAGAAGGGGCTCTACATCTTCCGTGACACCGCGCGCGAGGCAGCCGCGATGGGACTCGAGTGGGGCCGGTTTCACGACCCCATCGGTGACCCGGTGCGCAACGGCTACTCGTTGTATCCGTGGGCACGCGAGTGCGGCCGCGGAACCGAGCTGCTCAGCAGCTTCTTGCGTGCGGCATTCTTCGACGGCGTGAACACCAACAACGATCGCGGAATGCAAACGGTCGTCGAAAACGCGGGGCTTTCGTGGCCAGAGGCCCGGGCCATCATGGGAAACCGCGACTTCGAAGAGGAACTCGAGGCGAACCGGCTGGCGATGTACGAATTCGGCTCGTGGGGCGTGCCGAGCTTCCGTCTTCTGGATGCCGATGGCAATCAAGTACTCGCACTCTGGGGCCAGGATCGTTTGTGGCTGTTCGCTCGCGAGATTCAACGGCTGCTGCGAGAGGCCTGAGACGAGCGCGCGGCGCGAAGTCCTGCCGCCCCTCTACGCCGCCCCTCTACGCCGCCCAGGAAACCGATTCTGGTAACCGTTCCGCTGCTGGGATCGTAACGATCCAGTAAGGCCTACTCGGGCACGTTGCGCCGAGGCCAACCCCAGAGCGAGGTGACCACGCGTGGTTGCCTGTGCGTGGAGGACCCATTCATCATGAGACGATCGCTACGCCTGTGGCTCGCTGCGCTGCTGGTCATCGGCCTCGCCCAGACGAGCCAGGCAAAGACCTGGAAGGTCGATACCGCCCACACGACGGTGGGCTTTTCCGTGAGTCACCTGTTCACGAGTGTGCAGGGTCGCTTCGATTCATTCGAGGGAACGATCGAATTCGATCCCGAGAACCCCGAGGCAACCCACATCCGCGGGACCATCGAAGCGGCGAGCATCAACACGAACAACGCAAAGCGCGACAAACACCTGCGCAGCGGCGACTTCTTCGACGTCGAAAAGTACCCGAAGATCCAGTTCGAGAGCACCAAGGTGAGCACTACGGACGGCAGGAAGGGAAGCATCACTGGCAATCTGACGATCCACGGGGTCAAGCGCCCCGTTGTGCTCGATGTGGAATTCCTCGGAAGAGGCAAAGACTCGTGGGGCAACGAGCGAGCCGGGTTCCGGGCCAAAGTGACGATCAGCCGCCGCGACTATGGGCTCAACTGGAACGAGCTGCTCGAAACCGGAGGCGTCCTCGTGGGCGAGGAAGTCGAGATTCAGCTCGACGTCGAGGGCTTGCTCGC
>JAJDAM010000795.1 GCA_029261905.1 Deltaproteobacteria bacterium | reverse complement strand
AGACGACGCAGGACGTCGAGCGCGAGGCGGTCATCGCCGTCCCGCGGTCGCCCGGTGCGGCGCGATTCCTGGGCCCTGAGTTCCGGTCCAGCGCATTGCTCGGTCGGCACTTCGGAGCCCGGAAGCACCGACTCGGCATCGAGCCCTACGGCCATCGCTTCGCGAAATACAGCGTCAAGGCGAGTCAGTTGACGGGCGCGGCACCGTACAAGGCGATCGTTCAGCTCAAGGCGGCGATGATTCCGCCGAATCTCGTAGCCGAGGTCGGTTTCCTCGGATTCGACTACGGACTGAGTCCTCGGACAATCGCCGAGCGCGTCGTTGCCGGACACCAGATCGTCTGGGAACGCGAGTTCACGCTGCAGTGATGAATATGACTGACTCAGTGAAATCCAAAGGCTGGCATCAACCCAACGCCTCCCAGGACACAGGAAGCCTCGATATGCAAGGCGCACACACGATCCGGTTCCGTTCTCTGGCTCGAAATTCGGTCGTCACACTCGTCATTGCGGCGATTGGGATCGGCGGTCATGCGGGGTCCGCTTTCGCGGAAGAAGGCCACACCCCGTGGCCGCTGAAGATCATGGGGTTCGACTACCACAGCAGTCGCATCAGCGACGAAGCGGTCCCGGAGATCGACTCCTCGTTCATCCCGACGCGCCCGACTCGATTGGAACTCGGCAACGATTTCGTTGGAACCGGACCGATCTCGAAGGGTTGGGAGCTTCCGACTGGAGCGGTGTGGACCCCGTCGCTGCTGTTTTTCGGCTCCTACCGAACCGCGTTGCAGCGCTTTGCACCGCTCGATGAGGAAGACGATCTCAGCGAGTGGGCCAACCGGCTGGATATCTTCGGAAACTTGATTCTGTCCGGTACCGAGCGCATCACCGCGCGCCTGCGGCCCCTCGACGAGGGCTTCCAGGGCCCGGCTCCGCAGAGCGGCCGATTTACCGGCTACTACTTCAACCCGGGCGGGGACGGCAAGAAGGAATTCAACGCCGACTTGATCAACCTGTTCTTCGAGGGCGATATCGGGGAAATGTTCCCGAACCTCGACCCCGAAGACAAACTCCCGCTCGACATCTCGTTCACCGTAGGCCGACAGGCCCTGTTCTATCAGGAAGGCCTGCTGATCTTCGACACGATGGATGCCTTCGGTATCACCAAGAACAGCATCCGGCTGCCCGGAACGTCGAACCTTCAGGTCGCGTTCCTGTACGCATGGAACGAGATCAACCGGGGCGACAACTTCGAGCACCGAATCCTCCCCAACGGTACGCAGGACCCGGACCGCAAGCAACGGAACCTCGACCTGTTCGGTCTGTTCTTCGCAGTCGACTCGCCGTGGAGCACGATCAACCTCGACTTCGTCTACGTGAAGGACAACACGGATGACGAGGACGGTCTCTATGGCGGAATCAGCTTCGTTCAGCGGGTCGGACACCTGTCGACCGCCATTCGCATGGTTGCATCCGTTGCAATCGACGACGCGGCACCGCGCTTGAGCGTCCCCGCGCAGGCCATGCAGGGAATCTTCAATACGGGCCCCACCTCTGCGGTGGACACCGGCTTCGTCATCTTCGCGGAAATGGGATGGACACCGCCCCACTCGACCAACTGGGTGTACCTGAACCAGTGGATCGCGGTGAACGACTACACGCCGGCCGCCCGAACAGGTGGAACCGGTGGTCCGATGGGACGCGCCGGGCTGTTGACCGCTGGTCAGGGACTCGGGCGATACGCGGCTCCGATCGCCAACTTCGCACAGGACGTCTACGCGGGCGTGCTCGGCTACCAGATGATCCTCGATGGCTTGGCATCACGCCGGCAGCTCGTCTTGGAACTCGGATGGCGCCAAGATCTCAACAACACGAACCAGCGCGCGGGCGCCATCTTGGCGCGATTCCAGCAGGCATTCGGCCAGCACACGCTGATGCAGATGGACCTCTTCGGTCGCGTGCAGCAGAAGGAATCCCCTGGATGGGGTGGTCGACTCGAGTTTCGCTACTCGTTCTGATCAGTGCCCGGTTCTGGCTCGAGCCCAGCTCGAGCTAGAACCGGGGCGAGAACCATCACCAGGGTCGTTTTTTCCTGCGGATTTGCGCAATAATCCGCCTCTATCCTTGAATCAACCCCCTAACCCGGCCGTCTGAAGCCCGACGGTCTGGCCAGACGGACCCATTAGCCTGGATCGCCCGAACCCTTCGAGAGGAGTCGCCATGCAGCGAACGCAATCGAGTTTCAACCTGGGGCTGTTGCTTGCTGCCCTCGCCGCACTCACAATCGCCAGCGACGCCTTGGCCGGTGGCAATCCGTACAAGTCAGAGGCACAAGAGAAGGCGACCGCTGCAAAGATCATCGGTCCCGACAAAGTCGAGAACAACTGCCAGAGCTGCCACGCGCTCGAGTACGACGCCTGGCTCCACAGCCGGCACTACGCGACGATCAAAGACCGTCATCGCTCCCCTCGCGCCAAGGAAGTCCTGGCCAACATGGGGCAGAAGAGCATGAAGCGCGCCGGTGACTGCCGGCAGTGCCACTACACTTCGATCGTTCGCAATGATGACCTGACGGCCAAGTGGGGCGTCTCGTGCGAATCGTGTCACGGTGCTGCGGCCGACTGGAATCCCAGTCACAACAAGGCCGGCGGCAAGACCATCGAATGGGGTACCGGTAAGAGCGGCGATGCTGCCGCACGCGCCGCCCGTCTGAAGCCCGCTGTCGCCAAGGGAATGATCCAGTCGGACGACATCTACGGGATCGCGACGAACTGCTTCGGTTGCCACACCGTGCCCAACGAGCCGCTCGTCAACAAAGGTGACCACAAAGCCGGGAGCGACGATTTCGAACTGGCATCCTGGTCGCAAGGCGAAGTGCGACACAGCTTCGCCACCTCCCCCGGCGCCCCCGACAGTCCGAGCAACCGTGTTGGAACGCCCAACCAGCTTCGGCGCCTGTTTGTCGTCGGCAAGCTGGTGGATCTCGAGTACACCCTCCGGAACATCTCGATCGCACAGGACAAGGGCGGGAAGTTTCAAACGGCCATGGTGAAGCGAGCCAATGACGTCCGCGCGAAACTGGGTGCAATTCTGAGCGCAGTTCCCATCCCCGACATCGCGGGAGCGGTGAACGCCGTACCGACAAACATCACGGACTCGACGCCGATCAGCGCCAGCCTCGCCGACAATCTCGGCAAAGCGGCACAGAAGTTCGTCAAGACTCACGATGGCTCGAAGTTGGGTGCGCTCGACAGCATGATCCCGACCAAGACCAAGGGAACGCCCTTCAAGGGGTAGCGCCTGGAGGCAGGCACCCGCTCAGTCGCTGATCCGGGTGCCGCGTCCCGGCGACGATTTCGTTCACTGAATCCTCGCCGACCCATTGGTTTCGCTATGGTCGGAAGCGGGCAGATGAACAAAGCGAACCCCCTACGAGCCTCGACGGCATCTCAAAGTCACGTCGGCCAGGTGCGCACGGCCAATCAAGACGTGTGCGGCGAGTTTTCCGACAACCGCGGTCGTCGGCTCCTGGTCGTGGCTGACGGCATGGGCGGGCACGCCGGTGGCGAAACAGCCAGCCGCCTCGCGCTCGAAACCATCGGAGAGATCTTCGCCGAGGGTTTCGACGACGCGCCCGAAATGCTCGGTCGCGCGCTCAAAGGTGCCAACGCAAAGATCCACAGTGTCGGCAACGCCGACCCGGATCTTCACAACATGGGCACGACGGCTGTTGCTCTGCTGCTCGGTGACGGCGATTCGATCTCGGTCGCCCATGTCGGTGACAGCCGCGCCTACCGAATGCGCGGGAACCGGCTCGAACAGATCACCGACGATCACTCCTGGGTCGGCGAAGAGGTCCGACAAAATCGGCTCGCGGCGGAAGATGCCGAGTCACACCCGATGAAGAATGTGCTGCTCAGATCACTTGGAGTAGCGCCCGAAGTCGACGTCGCTGTGATGCAGCAACCGTTACGGCCCGGCGATCGGTTCATGCTGTGCAGCGACGGCCTTTGGGGTGAAGTCGGGGCGGCCGAGATCAGCGAGATCATGGAGCGATCGGATGCGCAGACGGCCGTCCGGGACCTGATCGACCTCGCAAACCGCAATGGCGGCTCTGACAATGTCACAGTCTCTGTCGCGATCGTGGAAGACGACCCGACCGATTCCACGCTCGAAACTGACATCCCTGAATACGAGATGCAGACCGAGTCTGTCACGTTGCCCCTCGCTGCCATCGTCGATCGGGAGACCGACACGGTTCCGACCAGCGGAGAGTTCTCCCAGCAGCGCACGGGAAAAGGGAAGCGGCCGAGCTGGACGGGGCCAGCGCTTGCGTTCGGTGCCGGCCTGGTAGTCGTCCTGCTGTTGTGGGCGAGCCTCTAGCCCGCTAGCGAATCATTCGGTACGTGGGGATCTGTTCGCGTTCCAGCTGCCCGGCTGGTTCGAACGACACGTCATCGGACAAGGCTTGAAAGGTCGGTTCGGATATCAGCAGGCCGTTCTGATCGGCATCCTTCTGCAGGTGCCCCGCCACGTCGAGCACTTCGCTGTAGGCGACGCCTCGCTTCTTGTCGACGAGCGACGAGCCGGTGTGGATTCCGATTCTCAAGCGAAACGGCGACGGAAGGGTGTTCTGTTCTTCGTTGAACGCATCGAGCCGGTCGAGAATGGCGCGTCCACCATCGACGCAGCTCGACGTAGACTCGAAGAAGCACATCAGTTCATCACCGTTGCTGTTGAGCACCATGCCGTTGAACTCTTCGATGATTGCGGTGATCCACGCGCGCCAGCGCTCGAATGAAACGATGATGAGCTCGGGACGGTTCGATTCCGCCTTCATTCCATAAGAGCCGACGACGTCCACGTCCAGGAAGCTGCCGTGGACCGCGTATTTTTCCTCGATCTCCCGGTCGAAGGCGAGCTTCTCTTCCATTCGGACCTGCAACGAAGTCTGGTTGGGGTCGGTACGCGGCGAGTCTGAACGTGCCATCGGCGCTCGTGAATTCGAGGTCTTGGCGCCGGAAATCGGCGGAGGCCCCTGGTGATCGAGGCGCAACACGACACAGTCCGCCAACTGGATCTGGTCCCCCGGCGAGATTTCAACCCGGTCCGTGATCACGGCTCCGTTGACGAAGGTCTGGTTCACCGAGCTGAGATGCACGACGAACAGCCGGTCGCCCTCCCAAACGATTTCCGCATGGCGGCGAGAGACGGCCTTGACGTCCACGTGGACCGCTGATGCAGGGTCGCGCCCGATCGAACTGTTGGGTGGCGTGAGCGCTAACGGCTTGCCTTCCTTGCCCTCGATTCCGCTGACGACGGTGAGCGAGTACCCGGGAACGATCACGGGGCGGACTTCGGTCGTTTCGCCGGCCAGTTCGGCCGCATCGGCCTGCTGGGATTCTGCTTTCGGCTCGTGCTCGCCCGAGGATTCCAACAGTGTCCCCAGCGCGAATCCGTCCCGACCGCGCACCTCGAGCTTGACGCGCCCCATCTGGATCTGGTCACCGGGCCGGATGGGCGCGGTCGTAACGACCTGGCCGTTGACCAGCGTCGGGTTCGTAGCGCCGCGTTGGTGCTCGATCACCGTGGCACCGTCCCGCCGGCTGATCATCGCTTGCTGACCGGAAATCGTCGGATCTCGAAGCAGGATCGCCCCGGGCTGGCCAGAGCGCGGAATCCCTCGAGCGATCGCGACGTTGTTCGCATCGATCGTGAACTTCTGGCCCGCATCCTCGCCCTCGAGGACCAGCAGTTCCAGCACCTGTTCTGGCGATGTATCGGTGTGTTTCTTCTTGAATGAACTCAGCCAGTCCGCCAACGCTTGTCCCCCGCAACCTGCATTGTACTGTGCTCCGCCGTGGCCCCGCACCGCTCGCCAGGCGGGTCGCTGAGATCAGCGAGCGGCCCTCGGGTTGGGCGCTGAGCCAAGGGTAGTTACTATTCCACTCTTGGCCCGCCCTGTCCAAGCTCAGGAACCAAAAATCACGCATCAGCGGCTTCGCATCGCTTCGCTGAACGTCTGGGGACTCCAGCCTCCGTTGGCGCGCGACGTTTCTGCTCGCATGCAGGCAATCTCGAATGCGCTGCAGAGCGTCGACGCGGACGTCGTCGCCCTTCAGGAAGTCTGGACGAGCGACACAGGCAGCGTTCTCAAAGAAGCCGGAACGCGCACCGGGCTCGTCCATCATTTCGATGCACAGGCGCTGACGGGCGGCAGCGGGCTCGTGGTCCTCTCGCGCCACCCGGTCTCGCTGTCCCGGTTCGTCCCCTACCTGATGGCCGGCCTCCCGGAGCGCGTGTTGCACGGGGACTACTGGGGTGGAAAAGGCTACGT
>JAJDAM010000794.1 GCA_029261905.1 Deltaproteobacteria bacterium | reverse complement strand
TCACCCGTGCGCCACTCGTGTACACCCGAAGGTGCCTTACCTTTCGACTTGCATGTCTTAAGCACGCCGCCAGCGTTCGTTCTGAGCCAGAATCAAACTCTCCAGTTTGAATCGTATTCAGATGTTTCCATCTGACTTGTTCGGAACGACACTCAGGCATTTCCTGGTCGCGATCGAAACCGCATCCAGAAGCCACCCTCGCATCGCAATTGATGGGAAAATGCATGTTCTATCTATCCGATCGGGTTTCCCAACCCGACGGACCGCACGCTATTCAGTTTTCAAAGACCCGTAGAAGTCTGGCGCTGCCTGTTTCGGGCAGCGCAGACAAAACAGGCATCTCGGGTTCGCAACACCCCCGAGACGCCCGCGTGAACTGGGTGCGGAACTTAGCCGAACAAGCCCGCCGGTCAAGGACTTTCTCGTCGATTCTGACTGCGAGCGGAGCTTTACTCGCAGCCGGATATCCGTGTTCAGCCGGCGTCGGTGATTCGAACCTGTGCAAAACGCCGTTTGCCTACGCGTAGCAGGTAGGTGCCCGGATTCAGACGCTTTTTCGGATCCGCGACGATCTCGTCGTCGATCCGGACAGCCTTCTGCCCGACCAGGCGGCGGGCCTCACTTCGCGACGGGACCAACCCCAAGTGGTCCAGCAGCTCCAACAACCCCAGGTCCCCTGTTTCTCCGGCCGGACACGACACCTCTTCGAGGTCCTCGGGTGCCTGCTTTTGCTGAATCACGCTTCGAAAATGGTCAGCGGCTGTCGTTCCCGCCTCCTCGCCGTGGAACCGCCGGACGATGGCGCCCGCCAGACCGAGCTTGAAGGCCATCGGGTCTCCGCCACCCGCCTCGAATTCGGGCCGCTGTGCACGCAACTCGGGCCAACGGCCGTCGTCGAGGAGGTCGAAATACTCGAGCATCTGCGTATCGGAGATCCGCATCGCCCTTCCAAACATCTCCTCGGGCGGCTCCGTGATTCCGATCCCGTTGCCGAGGCTCTTCGACATCTTCACACCGTCGGTACCCACGAGAAGTGGGTGTGTCATCACGGCCTGCGGCGGCTGCCCGTAGTCGCGCTGGATCTCTCGGCCCATCAATAGATTGAAGGTCTGATCGGTCCCTCCGATTTCCACATCCGCGTGCAGAGCAACCGAGTCATATGCCTGCACGAAGGGATACAAAAATTCGTGTACTGCGATCGGAACGCCCCCCTTGTAGCGTTTCGAGAAGTCCTCGCGTTCGAGCAATCGGGCCACCGTGTAGTGTGAACACAGACGCACCAGATCGGAGGAAGAGAGCGACTCCATCCATTCGCTGTTGAACCGCACCTCGGCGCGCTCGACGTCGAGGATTCGACCGACCTGCTCGGTGTACGTCGCGGCATTGCGTGCGACGTCGTCGGCTCCGAGCGCGGGGCGGGTTTTGTTCTTTCCCGACGGGTCGCCGATCCGGGCTGTGAAGTCGCCGATCAGAAAGATCGGTGTATGTCCCAGTTCCTGCACGTGCCGCAGCTTGTTGAGCACGACCGTATGACCGAGGTGCAGGTCGGGGGACGATGGATCCATACCCAGCTTGAAGCGAAGCGGTCGTTTCGCCTGCAGCGCTTCGACGAGTCGTTCGCGCAATGGCTCGCGGCCGACGAAATCGACGCAACCATCAGCCATGATCTCCAGCTGGCGATCCGCTTCGCGCTCGAGCTTCGCGTCCGTCATCGGTCTGGGTGGGTGCCTCTTCGTTTTGGGGTTCGTGTCTTGGGGGTTCGTGTTGTAGTGGATCCTGTCCGTAGGCTATCTGCAATGTCGCACGGTGTGCTCAGTGACGATCGCGTCGAGTCGACGGTCGTGCGCCGCGTGCGGCACATGGTCGACGACCTGGAACTCGTATCCATAGCCGATCAACACCGGCGATGTCGCCGAATCCGGAGGAAACGTCCGATCGTAGTACGCCTTGCCGCGGCCGAGCCGATTCCCCGAATCATCGAACGCAACACCGGGGACGACCACCAGGTCCCGGGTACCGAACGTTTCGATTCGCCTGGAGCCCTGCGGTTCGAGTACGCCGTACGTCCCGACACACAATTCCTCCCAGCGATCGACGACAGAGAACTCGAGCGGACGATTCGTCTGCGTGCGGGGAAACAGCACGGGCCGCCCCAGGCTGACGACCGCATCGAACAGAGCGCGCGTCGGCATCTCGTCGGGCAGCGCTGCATACATCGCGATTCGCGCAGCATTCGCTACACACTCGAGCCCCATCAGCGCGCCCACCGCAACGGCTGACGCGCGCGAAGCTTCACGCGGCGTAACTGAACGGCGTAGGCGCTCCATCTCGCCGCGCAATCGCCGCTTGCTCGCGGCCAGAGACTCGTCGTCTGATCCGGTCACGCGTGGATCAATCGAAGAAGACGGCCGTGGGTCCCTCGGGTCCATAGACACCGCCTTGTCGAGCAATCTCATACTTCGCGATGTCGACTCCGGTCAGTCCGAAGCTGTTCATGGTCTCGAACATCTTTCGGTACCACGGTCCCTTCAGATGGGCCTCGAGACCTTCCGGGTTCTCCCAGCACTCGTAGACGTAAACGCGTTTGAGATTGTGCGGATCGGCGGTCCACGCATAGTCGACGCAACCGGTCTGCGCGCGCGTCGGTTCGAACAGTTCCTTGGCCAGATCCAGGGCCTCTGCGCGCTTCTCTTCGGGAATCTCGACCCAGCCAGCAATGATGATCTTGGACACGACGGTTCTCCGGGGTGTTCACAGGTTCAGATGTCAAAAGCAAAGTGCCAAAGGTAAAGTGCCACAGGTCGCGTGTCACAGGTCGAGTGCCACTCATGCTACGACGCACGACTCATGGTGGAGGCGAGTTCGTCCCGCCTGATGCCACGCTGTGCCGCGGGCATGCGGATTCTACTGGGCCCAACCGGACGAACCAGTCCCCCGTCGGATCGTCTACGCCGGGTACCTCTTCTGCATCTCGTGCCACGATCCTCTCACGAGCCGCTCGAGGACGGGCAGATCGACGTCCTC
>JAJDAM010000793.1 GCA_029261905.1 Deltaproteobacteria bacterium | reverse complement strand
GGATCTCGATCGATGCGGAAGAGTTCCGACTGACCGCGATTCGACTCACCGCGATCGGACACGACGAGCTTGTAGGGCCATTCGATCACCGCTCTGAGGTCACGGTTGAAAGTCTTGCCGTAGGTTTGCAGCAGGGTGCTGTTTCGATACAGCTCCGCATACGCATGCTTCCGTTTGCCGGGCAACACACCTTCGATCTCGTAGGGCGGTTCGATTCCGGCTTCGCTCGCGACCAGTGCAAATAGATCGGGCAGCTGTACGATCGATTCGTTTCGTGTTCCCGCTCCGCGACGTTCCGGATAGCGGATGAGCAAGGGAACCCGAAGTTGTTCCTCCGAGAGCCACGCGTTGTGCAACCAGCGCCCCCCTTCACCGAGAGATTCACCATGGTCCGAGGTGACCACGATCAGCGCGCGCTCTCCATCGGGTCGTGCGGCGAAAGCGCGCAACACACGACCGAGTTGGCTGTCCGCGAATCGAATCTCGCCGTCGTAACGATCGATGAGAACCGCAGTCTCGTCGCTGGTGAAGGGCTGGCGGCCTCCGATCGCAGCGGTCCAACGCGTAGACGGGTCGAGTGAGTCGCGAGCCCTCGGGTAGTCGTCGAATCCTCTTGGGGGGGTGTAGGGGGTGTGGGGATCGAAGTAGTTCAGGAACAGAAACACCGGTGACTGATCATCCACGTTCGAGAGCCAACTCAATGCTCGATCGGTGACCTCGTCGCCAGAGCGGCCCAATAGCCCCGGGACCGCGTCATCGATGTGCTCGAAACCTTGAAGAAGGCCAAACCCCCGCGTAAGCCAAGGTCCCGCGACGATCGCGGCCGTGCGATAGCCGCGCTGTTCGAGGAGTTCAGCCAGGGTCGCGAACCGATCGTCGAGCTTGCCCGCGCGAAGGGGCCCCACGGCATCGGCTCTGATGTCGAAATGAGCACCGTGTGCGGCCGGGAACAAGCCCGTGAACAGAGAGGCGTGAGCCGGCAGTGTCCACGTCGATGTCGACCATGCGCGCGTGTAGACGACGGAATCCTGTGCGAGCCGTTCGAGCTCGGGTGTAGTCTCACGTGCATATCCATACACCGAGAGGTGATCTTGTCGCGTCGTGTCCAGAGTGACCACGAGAATCGAAGGCGGTGTTTCCGCTTGGCCGCAGCCAACGATCACCCCGACACCGAGTGCGACCACGCGTACCAGCCAGCGAACTCGGCGCGACATCTCGGCCAGTATACAGATTCAGTCTTGTGCGCAGCGCTCTCCGGGCACCGGTGAACAGGAGTTGGGAGGCCAACGCTGGACTGTGCTCAGTCAGGCACATCCGCCAGCAGCGCCAGCGCTTTTGCCGTCACGGCCGCGTGCGGAAGATCGGAAACTGCGCGCTGTGAAATCCATCGATGCGATTCGAAGCCGGCGAGTCTGGTTCTCCCGTGTGCGCCATTGCAGCGGAAGACGTGAAGCGTCAGTCGACGGTGGGTGAAAACGTGTTCTACCGAGCCGACTCTAGTGGCCTCGGAAACTGTCAATCCGACCCGTTGGGAGAGGGCTTCGATCAGAGCGCCTGCTGGATCGGCCCCAGATGCTAGTTCAGCTCCGGGCAGATCCCAGAGGCCGCCGAGCAAGCCTCCGACCGGACGTTTCACGACGAGGGCTTTGCCACGCCGCAGGATCAACGCGGTCACAGCTTCGACCTTGCGCGGCTTCTTTTTCTTCGCCTTGATCGGTAGCTTCATCGCATCTCCGACACGATGCGCATCGCATTGGTCGACCAGTGGACACTCGGCACAGTGAGTCGCTCGCGGAGTACAGATCGTTGCACCCAGTTCCATCAAGGCCTGGTTGAGGTCGCCAGGACTGCGACCCTGCACCAGCGTGTCCGCCTCACTCCATAAACGCTCGACGACAGCCGGCTTGGCGACGTCTTCGCGGATTCCGAGAAGTCGAGTCAGCACTCGTTTCACGTTGCCGTCGAGCACCGGTTCCGAGCGATCGAATGCGATGGAAGCGACCGCGCCTGCGGTGTATCGACCGATTCCAGGCAGGCTCATCAACGTCTCTACATCGTCAGGGATTTCTCCGCCGTGTGCGTTGTCGATCACGCAAGCCGCGGCCTGGAGGTTTCGGGCGCGCGAGTAGTAACCCAGGCCTGCCCAGGCACCGAGTACGTCGTCGGTATCGGCGGTTGCGAGTGCGTGGACATCTGGGAATTTCTCGAGGAACCGCTCCCAATAGGGAATCACGGTCTCGACACGGGTCTGCTGAAGCATCGCTTCGGAGATCCAGATCGCGTAGGGATCGCGCGTTTCACGCCAGGGCATCGAGCGCTTGTTGATGCGATACCAGGCAAGCAATCGGCGTCGCGTATCACGGGTGGCTGACGTCGTTGCGCTCGCCATGGGGATCTCGAGCCTCATTGTAGCCGCGGGCTGCTTGGGATCACTTCAGGCGGCCCTCGGAGACCCGGCGGACCCCAACCTCTACGGCGAAGCTGCCTTGATGCGTTCTTCGACGTGCGTCCGCACCCACAGCGGATCCCACCATTCCAACGGCTCCACATAAGTACCGCCGAGTATCGTCGCGAAATGCAGGTGATCTCCGCCTGCGAGACCTGTTGCGCCGGAGAGTCCCAGCTGCTCGTTCTTCTCGACGATGTCTCCAGCCGAAACGTCCATTCTCGACAAGTGTGCATAGAGCGTGAAGAGCCCCAGGCCGTGATCGACGATGACACACTGCCCGTAGATCCCGAGATCTTCAGCAAAAACGACACGCCCGGACGTCGACGCTTCGATCGGGGCGCCCGCCGTCGAAGCGAGGTCGTACCCGAAATGAGTCGCGCTCGAGATCTTCACACCCTCGCTCAGATACGTACGCTGCTCGGCAAAGCGGCTCGTGACCTTGGAGTTCCGCAGCTGCGTGAATGCACCCTGCCAGAGCGGTACCGGCGAAGTGTCGGCGACGACTTGCCGGATCCGCGCTTCATTGCTGGCACGCACGCGCGTATTGATCTCGTCGAATGCGCTCTCCAAGTCGTCCGTTGCGACTCCTTCGACTTCGGCCAGGTTCCGTACAACGGTTTCCAGAAACCGGCGCGGAAGGATCACATCGTCGTCGGGGAGTTTCTTCTCTTTGAGGACTGCAGGCCAACTCGCGTGGCCGATGTTTCCAGCGCTGTCTTCGGCAATGACCTCGATGCGGGGATCGGTCGGGGCGTCGGTCGGTACCGCAAACAGGGCGATGCGTCGTGACGATTCTTCGTCTTCCCCGGGAACGGGATATCCCGGAAAGAAGGCATCAGCGACCTGTACACCATCGCGCACCGGCGACTCACCGACCCGGTACGTAACCGCGCCCGAACCACCGCGTGAGACATAGGTCAGCCCACTTTCTACCTGGATGCGGGGTTTGACGAGATCGATCTCCAACGGAACTTCCCATCGAGTCTCGTTGCCGAGGAACCCGTCGCGCCAGGACCAGTCACGGGCGCTCGCGACCAACTTGGCGGGGCCCTCCGGGAGGCCCAATTCTTTGGGGTCGATCCGAAACTCGACCCGCTCCGACAGGCGGGGTGGCTCGCCGCCCCACCCCAGATTTCCGGGATACAGGGTCTCGGAAGCGACAACCTCGCCCTGGGCGTGCTCGATCACCACCCGAACCTGGCGCAACCCGGACCCACTGTCTGACACTTCGATCGCCATGGCCCGGCCCGGAGCGCCGACCGCGGCCGGTATCTCGGCAGTTATCGTGGGCGCGTCGCCCTCCGCGCGAAACCATGCCAGCCCGCCACCTGCGAGCAACGCGAGAAGCAACACGACACCCAGCAATCCACGAAAAGTCACGAAGCCCCCCCGGCCTCTCCCGCCGCACAGGATGGATGATGGTGTTGGTGCAGCGACGAGGTTGTAGTGAACGCTGTCCTTCCGGTCCGCGCAAGTCGTGTCGTTGGAACCCGTGGCACTGCGGATTGCCGCATTGACGTACGCGGGCGACTCCCCGATGCTGCGGTCGGATTCCCGACCACCTCGGGCAAGACCGCGTCACAATGGAGGAAAGCATGTCCGTGTTGAGTCGAATCGTGATGGTCCGTCACGGCGAGACCGAGGGCCGATCGAGTGCTCGATTCCATGGATGCGGCGATGTGCCGCTTTCCGATGAGGGGCGGGCCCAACTCCGACAAAGCGCCCGGGGGCTCACGGGCGAAGCTTTCGACCTGGTCGTTGCCAGCAACCTTCGACGATCTTGGGAAGGTGCGGCGATCGTTTCAGGAAATGCGCCGGTGAAAATGGACCCGGATTTCCGGGAGATCGATTTCGGTCGTTGGGAGGGACTGACTGCCGAGGAAATCCAGGCAAGTGACCCTGTGCTGTACGACGACTGGCAATCCGGGCGCGAGGGGTTTGATTTCCCGAGTGGCGAACCTCGCGTCGAGTTTCGGGCGCGTGTCGCACGCGGGGTCGAATCGTTGAAAGCGAGCGGTGCGAGCAGCGTGTTGGTTTGCGGACACAAAGGCGTGATCCGAGCGATCTTGGAAGCTCTGACTGGCGAGCCTCACAAAGGCAATCTCGAACTGGGCGAAATCACTGTGGTGAGCCGCCATGTCGACGGAAAATGGGGCGAGGGGCGAAAAAGCAGCGACCCGGTGAGGCCAGCCGAAGTGATCCGGGTGGGCTGACCCGACCGGACTGCGGGCTCCCGTTGGCGAATTGAGCCGATCGCGGCCTACTCGTCGCCTTCTCGCAGACTCGCGACGACGCTGTAGTCCTCCAGGGTCGTAGTGTCGCCTACAGATTCTTTGCCGGACGCGATGTCGCGCAGCAGCCTGCGCATGATCTTGCCGGAGCGGGTCTTCGGCAGCGCGTCGGTGAAGCGGATTTGGGCCGGTTTCGCGATCGCACCGATCTGTTTGGTCACATGTCCGCGCAGTTCATCGATCAATTCCGGGCCGGCTTCTTTGCCCATGATGGGTGTGACGAATGCGACGATCGCCGTTCCGGTCAGGTCGTCCGGCCGCCCGACGACGGCTGCCTCGGCCACCTTCTGGTGGGATACGAGCGCGCTCTCCACTTCCATCGTGCCGATTCGATGGCCCGAAATATTCATCACGTCAACGATGCGGCCCATGATCCAGAAAAATCCAGAAGCGTCGCGATGGGCCCCGTCACCGGCGAGATAGATGTTCTCGTACTGGCTCCAGTAGGTCTCCTTGTATCGCGTTGGATCGCCCCAGATCCCTCGCAACATCCCCGGCCACGGGCGGCGGATCACGAGGAAACCACCGTCGGGCGGTACGGTCGGTTCGCCGGTTTCCGTGACGACTTCGGCATCGATCCCCGGGAACGGCAATGTCGCCGAGCCGGGCTTTGTATCCACGCCGGCCGGTATTGGCGAAATCACGATGCCGCCGGTCTCGGTCTGCCAGAAGGTATCGACGATCGGGCAGCGCTTGCCTCCGATGACGCGGTGGTACCACATCCACGCTTCCGGATTGATCGGCTCGCCGACGCTTCCCAACAGCCGCAACGAAGACAGATCGTGGCTCTTGGGGTGCTCATCGCCCAATCGGATGAAGGCCCGGATCGCGGTCGGTGCCGTGTAGAAGATGGTCACGCGATGCCGTTCGATGATGTCCCAGAAACGATCGGGAGCAGGGTGCGTGGGGACACCTTCGTACATCAGGCTCGTCGTGCCGTTCGCAAGGATTCCGTACACGACGTAGGAATGTCCGGTAACCCAGCCGATGTCGGCCGTGCACCAATAGGTGTCAGTTTCCTTCAGATCGAAGATCGCCTTGGCGGTCGTGGTCACATGAGTCAGGTATCCGCCGGTGGTGTGCAGGATCCCTTTGGGTTTTCCGGTCGTGCCGCTGGTGTAGAGAATGAACAGCGGATGCTCCGAGTCGAGCTTGGCGGGCGGGCACTTCGCGCTCGCGTCTTTCATCAGGTCGTCCCACCAATGATCGCGCCCCGCTTCCATCCGAGTGTCCTGGCCGGTTCGTTGTACGACGACGACGTTCTCGACCACAGAGACGCCCTCGAGCGCGTCGTCGACGGCCGGCTTCAGCGCATGGGGTGATCCGCGGCGGTATCCGCCATCCGCGGTGATCACGAGCTTCGCACCCGCGTCCTCGATGCGATCGCGCAACGCTTCCGCGGAGAATCCGCCAAATACCACGCTGTGCACCGCGCCGATGCGTGTACAGGCGAGTATCGAGATGGCGAGTTCCGGAATCATCGGCATGTAGAGCGCGATCCGGTCCCCCTTCTTGACACCGAGGCCCTTCATCACGTTTGCGAACTTGCACACTTCCCTGTGCAGATCGCCGAAGGTCAGGACCCGTGTGTCTCCGGGCTCTCCCTCCCAGATGATCGCCGCCTTGTTTCGTCGCCACGCGTTGTCGCCCACGAGGTGACGGTCGAGGCAGTTGTAGGAGACGTTCAGCTTCCCACCGACGAACCATTTCGCGAACGGTGGCTTCCACTCGAGCACCTTCTTCCACGGCGTGAACCAGCTGACATTCTTCTTGGCCATCTTCGCCCAGAATCGTTCAGGGTCCTTCGCGCCGAGTTTTCGATACTCCTTGATCGTCTTCTTGTTCCAGTTCGCCTGCTTCACGAACTCGGAGCTCGGCTTGAAGCTACGCTTTTCTTTCAACAGGGATTCGATGTCAGCCATGCTGCTCGGTCCTCGCGCTCGGTGTTCGCACTTGGTGTCTGCGAATGGGGGGTTGTCGTTGCGGGATTGAAGTTCGGGTCGGTATTGACGCTCGTGTTTCTCGTCTGCTCCGTCATCTGCTGGACGCCGCACCCATCCGAGGCGTAGTGCGACTGGGATCGACCCTGCGTCACTGTTGCGCGACGAAAGCCTCGATCTCATCGGGTTCGGTCGGGATGGCGGAAGTGAGGTTTTCGCAGCCGCTGCTGGTTACCGCGATGTCGTCTTCGATGCGCACGCCGATTCCGCGGAACTCCAGGTTCGATTCTTCGTCGTCCGCAGCAATGTAAACACCAGGTTCGACCGTAAAGACCATCCCCGCCTCGAGCGGGCGGTGTTCGCCATCGATTCGATACGATCCCACGTCGTGCACATCCAGCCCGAGCCAGTGGCTGGTGTTGTGCATGTACATGCGCTTGTAGGCTTCGCTCTCGATCAAGCCACTGACGCTGCCCGAGAGCAGTTTCAGATCGACGAGGCCTTCGACGATCGCGCGAACCGACGCATCGTGAATGTCCGACAGCGTTTTGCCGGGCTGGCACTGGTCGAGGCCCGCGCGTTGGGCCGCCAGCACGATTTCGTAGATCGCGCGTCCCGGCCCAGCGAATCGCCCTCCGATCGGATAGGTGCGAGTGACATCGGACGCGTAACCTTCCAGCTCGCAGCCAGCATCGACCAGCACCATCTCGTTCTCACGAAGTTTGTCGCTGTTGGTGATGTAGTGGAGCACGGTGGCGTTGCTTCCGCCGCCGACGATCGTCGTGTATGCAGCGCCGGTCGCGCCACGACGCCGAAACGTGTACTCGATTGCCGCTTCCATCTCGAACTCGTTCATGCCAGGTTGAGCGAATTTGGCTCCGGCCGAGTGGGCCTCGTGAGTGATTGCGGCGGCTCTGCGCATGATGTCGAGTTCGGCGGGTTCCTTGAACAGCCGCATCGGATGCACGATCGATCGCGGGTCGATGATCGCGCTTGCCGGTTCGATGCCGAGGCGCGAGCGGAGGCGGAGTTCCTCGAGGGTTTTCGAGATCAACGAGTCCGCTTGGGGGTCGCGTCCGAGAACGTGGAACAGCCGCTTGGCGGCGCGGACGAGATCAGGGAGATGCTCGTGAAAGCCGGCCGAGCTATGGGCTTCGTCGGCGTCGTAGTGTTCTTTTGCTCCTTCGACGCCGGGCCGATAGCCGGTCCAGATCTCCATCGCGCGATCGCGCGGTTCGACGTAGAGCGTGTACTCGGGGCCGCCGTCGGTGCGGAGCACAGCGACGGCGTTGGGGTGATCGAAGCCGGTCAAGTACCAGAAGTCACTGTTCTGCCGGAAACGGTACTCGGTGTCCGCAGATCGCGTCATCATCCCCGCGCCGAGAAACAGCGCTACGGCATCCGCTCCCATCGCATCACGAACTCGCTTCCGGCGCTCTGCAAACACGCGACAATCTTACCCCCACATTGTCGAGGTCGCCGTCGGGATCGCCTTCCGTTTGAGGGAAACGGAGCAAGAATGAATTCTCGTCGAAGGTCGAGGCAGGGTGCGGACGCGAGGGGCCCCGAGCCGCCGCATTCGGCTGCAGTGCCGCGAACGGGTGCGAGTCACGTTCGGGGCGCCAACAGCCTGGACTTGCGGGGGATTCGCTCCCATCCCCGGTGTGATGGCTCGCGCTGCACGATCGTGCCGCCAACTGCAGGTGCAGATGGACGGATACCAGTTTCTTTTGATTTCAAGTACTTACGGAGATCTTACGGTTGGCACGCAACCTGCTTTAGACAATCGATGTTAGATCTGGAATTGGGGCCACCGGGTGTTTAGCGGGCGCGCACATTCGGTGGCTTCATTCCCCCCCGCAGCCCCGGGTAATGAAAAGGCGCTTTCCCCCAGAATGGCACCCAGCCTTCTCGGGACTCGGGGGCCAGGTCGATCCCGCATCGCGAGCGGTGGATCGGAGGGGTGGATCGACTGTCGGCGAGTCCCGCTCCACCGCCGAGCCAACCCTGAATTCGAACCCGCGAAACGCTCGGGTCAATCCGGCGGTCGCCAGCTCAGTCGGCGTTCGCCGTCGTGTTGACCTTGATTACTTCACTGGCGAATTCTCTCACGAACCAGCCCTTGAGCTCGTCGATCTTCGCCGCATCGGTCTTGGTTTTCGGGTCGAAGAACGCGATGGCTTCGAGCGAAGAGTTGGGACACAACACGCCGGGGTCCAGCGTTAGTTCCTGTGCCTTTTCGACCCGCCAGGACTTCAACGCAGCCAGTCTCTTGTCGCCCTGTCGGTCCAGGCGGCGACGTCCCGTTCGCGCCGTCGTCTTCGGGATGGGGCCGTGTTCGGTCTTCTTGCCGGCGCGGACTGCGGCCATCAGATCCCGTCCCATGCGGCGTTGGATCAGATCAGTGATTCCCTTGATCTGACCCAGGTCGTCGCGTTTGTCCGGGGCCTGCTCGGCGATTTCGAGCAGCGTTCTGTTGCCGAGCACTTTGAACGCGGGACGATCCATTTCGCGCGCTCGCGCATCCCGCATGGCGTACAGCTCTTTGAGTATCGACAAGCTGGTCTTCGACAGCCGCCGCGCTCCTTTGATCTTCAGATAGCCCAGTTCGTCGAACTCGCGATCGGGCCATCGTCGACCGCACAACGCTTCGAACTCCTCTTTGGCCCAGCTGTACCGCTTGGCGGCCCGCAATTCCTTGATGAGGATTTCTTGAAGTTCGATCAGATACAGAACATCCGATGCCGCGTAGCTTTGTTGCTTGGCGGACAACGGGCGCGCCGACCAATCCGAACGTTGCTGCTCTTTGGGAAGATGCACACCAAAGTGACGCTCGGCGATCGACGCGAGGCCCACCGACGGATATCCGAGCATTTGCGCACAGATCATCGTGTCGAAGATGTTCCGAAATTCAAACGAGCAATCCCGCTTGAGCACGAAGATGTCGTACTCGGCGGCGTGGAAGATGACGCGAATGTCCGGCGATGCGAAAATGGGCGCCAGGGGAGACAGCTCTTTGGGACCGCCGATCGCCAACGGGTCGATGAGATAAATTTGCTGGCGTGTAGCGACCTGGACGAGACAGGTCTTGTCGAAGTAGTGATAAAAGCTGTCCGCCTCTGTATCGAAGGCGAGCACTTTCTTGCTCATGAGTTCATGGGCAAGCGAATCCAGATCTGCGCGTGACTCGATGAGCTCGAAGTCAGCCAATTTCGGCCCCAGTGCCGGTGTCATCAATTAGTTCGCCGCTCCAACTGCGAAACTCACAGTCCAGCATGGATCATTGATTGGAGGGCTTGTACGCGCCGAGGAGGGATTGGGCGGCGCAGTGATCGCGATGCTAGCCGAGCGTGCCTCGGCTGGAAAGCCGGTCGAGCCCCGGTGCGGGCCCCTATACTCGATCGATGCTTCGAGCCGGAGTCGGATTCTCTGCTGATCCTGACGGCAAGCGCGCCCTCGAGGCTGCCGCTTCCGCGGCGTTAGAGCCCATTTCGGACCAGCCGGTGGATCTGGCTCTGTTGTTCGTCACGCCTGGTCATCCCGATTCACCCCGCTCACTTCTCGACGCGGCTTCCAGTGCATTGGGGACCAAGAGGGTCGTCGGTACGTCGGCACACGGCGTGCTCGCGGCCGGCAACGAGTGCGAGGGGGCCGCATCCATCGCGGTGATGGCGGTCTCTGGGATCGATGCGCAGCCATTTTGCATCCCGGACTCGAGAGGTCACGAGGCCGATGCGGGCGCCGAAATTGCCTCCCGGCTGGCTGGCGGGCCGAGGCCCGAAGATCTGGTCATCGTGCTGCCGGACCCGCACCTCGATACCGCAACGCTGGTGGCTGGGATGCGCCAAGCGCTCGAGCCTGCGCAGGTGGTCGGCGCAGGTTCAGCTCACCCGCTATTGGACTCGGCCGCGCAGTGGTGTGGAAGCGAAATCGAGACGGGGGCCGTCGTTGGCGCGGTTCTCAGAGGAAGGACACCAGCGCGAATCGGTGTGACTCAGGCATGTCGACCGGCGTCCGAGCTGAAGACCGTCACTCGCGTCCAGGGTAACTGGATTCTGGAACTCGACGGCCGACCGGCTCTCGATGCGTATCGCAACGCCGCGCTCGGTCCGCTAGCGGATGATCTGGCGCGTGCAGCTTCATTCGTATTGGTTGGAGTGCCGCGCGAACCTTCGGAACCACTGCGCCCGGGCAGCTACCTCGTAAGGCACGTGGTGGGATTTTCGACCGAGAACAAGGCCTTCGCGGTACCCGAGATGCTCGCTCGCGGCGATCAGATTGCATTCATGCTCCGCGAGCCCGATGCGGCGCGAGCGGACCTCAAAGAGATGATCGGTGGGCTACAGGGGGGATCTCCCGGTCTCGGGCTGTATTTCAACTGCTGTGCGCGCGGGGCGGGTTTCTTCGGAGTCGAGGGGCTCGAAGCCGCGTATCTCGAAAGTGCATTCGGCTCGGTACCGATCGCCGGCATGTTCGGCTCTTGCGAAATCGGTCCAATTGGCGCCGTGCGCCACGGTACGACCGAGCTTCTCACCTATACCGGCGTGCTCGCGCTGCTCGACACCTGAGGTCGCGGCTCCGCATTTCGAGATCGCCGCTCACCACTGGCGTTCTCCGATCTCCTCGATATGATGTTCCGGTATGTGAAATGGTGTTCCGTTGAATGGAACATCGAGTCACATCGGGTCGTTGCGGTTCGACCGGGAAAAACTCATCTAGAGGGCGATCAGTTGGAATCACTCAGCACCGTCGAGAAGGCGATCGATGTTCTCTTTCATCGACACGGTGAGAGCGAGGCACAGGGAGTAACCTCGATCGGTCGGTCGCTCAGCTTGCCCAAATCGAGCACTCACCGATTGCTCGCAGCGCTGAGTCGACGCGGGCTCGTCGAACAAGACGAATTGGGTCGTTATCGCCCGGGTATCGGACTCGTCGCGCTGGGGCTGGGAGCGCTCGATCGAGAGCCGGTCGTTGCGGCCGCGCGGCCAGTACTGCAATCGCAAGCCGACGAAGTCGGCGAGACGGTGTTCCTCGTCGCGGCACGGGCAGGGCGCCTCATCGTGCTGGACAAAGCCGAAGGTTCGGCGTTCCTGCGTGCGTCGCCGCGTGTGGGATCGAGTGTGCCGGTGCACGCGACCGCAGTCGGCAAGCTCTATCTCGCGTTCGGAGCGTGCGATATCGAACTGGACGACGGCGACCTCGAGCAATTCTGCGAGGGGACACTCACCGACCGCGGACTGCTCGAGCGCGAGGTGGAGCGGGTCGCAGCTCAGGGCTACGCGAGCAATTCGGACGAATGGATCGGCGGGTTGTCGGTCGTCGCCGCACCGATTTGCGTGTCGTTCGGAGGCGCGCAGTCGGCGAGACACATGGAAGCCGCATTGGCGTTCGCTGCAACGACGGTGCGAATGGAAGCGCTCGGGCGGGAGCAGGTCGCGCGCCGCGCCATGGATGCCGCGGCAGTGATCGCCGCTCGGCTCGAAGGAGGTCCACGATGAGAGTCTGGATCGATGGTCACATCGTCGACGGCTCCGAAGCTCGCATCCCGGTGACCGATCACGGGTTGTTGTACGGAGACGGAATTTTCGAGGGCATGCGTATATACGGGCGTCGGGTCTTCCGACTCGAAGACCACATGGCTCGTTTCGCTGTGGCCGCCAAAGCGCTCGCACTCGAATTGCCGGGCGGGATCCGGGCGACGCGGCAGATCGTACTCGACACCGCGAGTGACTTCGCGGCCGACGAGGCTTACATCCGCCTGATCGCGACGCGAGGCGACGGACCGTTGGGGATCGATCCGACCACCTGTCCCGAACCCCGCTTGCTGTGCATCATCGATCGGATCGCTGTCTACTCGGAAGAGAAGCAACGAGTTGGCGTGGATCTGGTCACGTCGAGCTTGCGCCGGCCCTCGCCAGATGTGCTCGACCCCAGGGTCAAGAGTTTGAACTACTTGAACAATGCACTCGCGAAGCTCGAGGCAAAACAGCACGGCGCTGATGATGCACTGCTGCTGAATGCCGCCGGAATGATCGCGGAAGCTGCGGTAGCCAACGTATTCGTCGTTCGTGATGGTGATGTGCTGACTCCGCCATCCACCGATGGAGCATTAGAGGGGATCACGCGCGCCACGCTGATGGGGTTGGCCACAGCTCACGGATTTCGTGTGCTCGAAAAGTCGCTGGGCCGATTCGATCTGTTTGCCGCTGATGAGGCTTTTTTGACGGGCAGTGGTGCCGGCGTCGTGCCCATCCGCTCACTCGACGCGCGAACCATCGGAGACGGGAGCCCCGGTCCCGTCTACCAGAAGCTCCGGGCGGCCTTTATCGAGGCAGCACCGTCGATGGGAGTGGCTTTCGAGTAATACCCCACGCAGATCGGATTCGTAGCGCGTGGCCCCGGGTGTCCGTTAGGCTCACCTCGCTACAGGTAGGTCCGCAACAAAAGCCACAGCAAGAGCGCAAGAGTCGCAGCTGCGACTCATACGCGGGTTTTCTCGATTTTCTTCAGTAGAAGGGGGTGCGCGTGCGTTGGTCCCAGGTCTTCATTCCGACTCTGCGCGACGATCCGGCAGACGCGGAGGCAATCAGTCACAAGCTGTTGGTACGTGGGGGGTACGTCCGCCAGCTGATGAGTGGCGTCTACTCGCTGCTCCCTCTCGGATTTCGGGTATGTCAGAAGATTCAAGCTATTGCCCGAACCGAGATGAATGGGATCGGGGCGCAGGAATTCCTGCTCCCTTCGATTCATCCGGCTGATATCTGGAAGCGCAGCGGGCGCTGGGATTCCGTGGGCGACGAGATGTTCCGCTTCAATGATCGCAAGGGAGCCGACGTCGCACTGGGGATGACCTGCGAAGAGGTCTTCGCGTCGCTGGCCAGCGAGCTTCGCAGCTACAAGCAGCTGCCGCAGATCTGGTACCAGATCCAGCGCAAATATCGAGACGAGCAGAGGCCCAAGTCCGGCGTGCTGCGGGTCCGCGAGTTCACCATGAAGGATTCCTATTCGCTCGACATCGATTCGGATGGGCTCGACCAGGCATTTCAGCGGCACTTCGAAGCCTACCGTCGCATTTTCGGGCGCTGCGGGATCGATGTGTTGGCAGTCGAAGCCTCTTCAGGGGTGATGGGCGGGAACGAATCCATCGAGTTCATGGTACACAGCGATGCGGGAGAAGATTGGGTGGCCTCGTGCGACGCCTGCGGATACGCGGCCAACGTCGAGAAGGCCAACTCGCAGTTGCCCGAGACTGAAAATCGCCCGGGCCTCGATTCGCCGGAAGCTTTCGAGACGCCGGGAGTGCGAACGATCGAGGGCCTCGCGGGCTTCGAGGGTGGCGCGCCGGGCGAACACCAGATCAAGACCCTCGTCTATACGCTTGACGGCGAAGTCACTCTCGTTCTACTTCGCGGAGATCACCCGCTCTCCGAACAGAAGCTTCAGGACACGACCGGCGCAGCAGACCTGCGACCCGCCAACGACAAGGAAATCAAAGCAGCACTCGGTGCCGCAGCCGGCAGCCTTGGCGGTGTCGGATTGTCTGGCCAGCGCATTCTCGCGGATGAAGCGCTGCGGGGTCGGCGAGGCATGTTGACGGGTGCCAACCGCGATGGATTCCATTTGCGAGGTGTCGACGTCGAACGCGACATCGAGGTTTCCGAATGGCTGGATCTACGTGAGGTGCAAGAAGGAGAAGCCTGCGCGTTGTGCGATGGGCCACTGTCGGTTCGCAAGACCATCGAGGTTGCCCACATATTCAAACTGGGTACCCGCTACAGCGAGAAGCTCGGCGCGAGCGTGCAAGACGCCGAGGGCAAGTCGCGCGCCATCACGATGGGGTCGTATGGAATCGGGATCGAACGCACCATGGCCGCAATCGCGGAGGCCTGTCACGACGAATCCGGCATCGTATGGCCAGTGTCGGTCGCGCCC
>JAJDAM010000792.1 GCA_029261905.1 Deltaproteobacteria bacterium | reverse complement strand
CGCGAACTGCCTGCTTGGCTTCCATGGGGTAGACAGTAGCACCCCGCCGAACTACACGAGCAACTTCCCGCCGCCCAACGGATCTGGCCTTCAGCGGCTGGCGGCGGCCTTGCTGCCAGTGCTGAGGGGCCTGAAGTCTCTGCATACTATCAGAGGTGCACACTGGCTCAGCTGTAGCCGGTCCGCTGCAAGGCCGTGTTGGGCGGCGCGCGGCTAGCCTTCCCGATTCCGCAGTACTTGCGCTGTGGCCGTGGCGGTCGCAAGTGTCGCGCCATCCAGGTCGCGAAGGACGCCGCGAAGGAAGGCAATCGATCTGCCTCGATGCTCGACTTCCGCTTCACCCAGGATCGTCCCGAGGCCGGCTGGGCGAATGAAGTTCACCTTCGACTCGATCGTTACGGCGAACTCGTCCACTTCGAGAGTCGTCGCCAACGCGCCGGAGAGCGCGTCGTCCAGCATCGCCGAGAGAAAGCCGCCTTGGACCTGACCGCGCGGGTTGGTGAACTCCTGCCGCGGCGAGAACTCGACTCGAATCGTTCCAGAGCCCGGCTCTGCCGCGATGAAGCGCAGGCCCAGATGCTGCGTCGCCGGTGGCAAAGGAGCCGTACCGTCGACTTCTGCCCAGAACGGGTGTTTTCGTTCCGCCATAAGACTCCTTGGGCGGCGCGTCATCCTATGTACACGGCTTCCAGCCGATTGCCGTCGGGGTCTAGCAGAAACGCGGCATAGTAGTTGTCGTGGTACCGCGTGGCTGGAACGCCGTTGTCCGCACCCCCGGTCCGAATACCCTCCGCGTGAAATAGATCCACTTCATCTGGGCTGTGAGCACGGAAGCACACGTGAGTGCCGTTTCCCACAGTGCAGCGTTCTCGGTCGACTGGATGCTGGATGAAGAAGGTTCGATCGTCTTCGTTTTCCGCGTACGCCGCGTGGTGCTTGCTCGACGCGACTCGTTTGTAGCCGAGGGCGGCAAGGACCGCGTCGTAGAAGCCCATCGCTCGCTCCAACTCCGAGACACCCACTGAAACGTGGTCGAGCATCAACGCCTCCTCCGCGCCGCCCAACGGATCGGCGTTAACCGGCGTGGAATAGCGCCGCCGGGCTCCGCCGAGCCTGAAATGATTGATGCCAAAACGGTACAGCGGCCATTTGAGCCGCGCTATTCCACGTCCGGTTCAAGGCCTTGTTGGGCGGCAGCGACCTACCGATGCGTTTCAGCATATGGATGGTCGCCAGCGATGCCAAGCCACGGAGTGAGCGCCCGATACTCGATTGTCTCAGCCTCGAAGTCGCGATCAAGCTCGACCGGGTCACAATGGTCGCCTGACTCTCGAATCGGTTCGACCGTCGCTTGAATGGATACCGTGGCACGATTCTCCGCAACGTGGCTGAGCGTGACCGAGCCAGCCGTGGCGATGCCGTAGCAGGCAGATCGAGGCCACGCCGCACCACCCCGCGTGTACGCGAGGTGACCCTGACTAGGCAATTCCACCGCGGTTGGGCCAGGAAGAGGCAGCATCTCTGGAGATATCTCGATTGAGATCTTCTCGAACCCCTCGTCGTCGATCGCATTGAGGCTGCCGGGTGAGTACCACCGATACCCAAGGACCGTGTGCTGACCTGGCAACACATTGTGAATGACCAGTGCAGGATAGGAACGAGCGGGCTCGAAGCGGAGACTCGGGTCCACCGTGACGACGGAGTGAGTGACGAGTTCCGCCTGCTTGACGAGGAAGGTGTCCGATCGAGATACCGCGCAGCCTACGAGAAGCAGCAACAGAACGAGGACACGTAGGTTCGTTACTGCGAGCACCTGCCGCCCAACGGATCGGGCTTCAGCTGCAACAGACAGCGCTGACCGTCAACGCAAGGCCACAGAGTCCCGACGCCAGAATGCTACCAAGTTCAGCAACGCCTAGCTGTCTGTTGTCAGCTGCAAGCCCTTGTTATACGGCTGACGCACTAGTCCCGATTGTCCCGATGCCGGAGGCGACCGCCTCGTGTGCTGCGGGCAGCACGGGACGGCTTCCCGTCTTCGAGACGCCACACCTCCTGATGAAACGATTCAAAGCGCGCGAGATTCGTACAACCTCTGGCCAGTCCCACGCGGCAACCGCGCCGAGATCGTCGCGATGCGTCGCCTCCCACGCGAGGGCGCGCTTCTCGGAGTTGTGATTGGTATGAGAGTGGAGGATTCGCCCTTCGCGAAGACCACCGAACTGGAGCTGAATTGCGCCCCAGCCGTGACTTTCGAAGCGCCAGGGATCGACCGGAAACCGGCCAGGATCGAGCTCAATCTTTCGGATTCGAAAGAGGCCCTTCATCGACGAGCTGTAGAGCTGGAAGTTCGCGGAGCTGTCGGCGGCAACGAGGACGCGACGCAACGCCGCAAGCGAGTCGAAGCGCTGTAGTTCTTGGCCCGGCGCGGAGTAGTGCTCGTAAACGGCGCAGTCGGTCTTCTCTAGGACGAACTCGATCACCGATAGAGCGTCAGCTTCAAGCGCGTAGAAATCGCAGTTCGGCATCGCCTCGGACTTCAGCCGTATAACGGACATGCGGCTCAACCGCTGGGCGGGCCGTCCGACCACGTTGAGCCACCTGAGTTGAACCCAACAGTACCATGCCTCGCCACGCCTGGCGGTGCCCAGTCGGTTGCAGTCGCTGGTTAGGCAGCGGAAGACGGAGTTGTGACGTGCTGTTCGCGGTGGCCGGCGAGCGCGAAGCAACCAACCGCCGCCGCCAGTGAAATGCCAGCATGAAGGAGGCCAATGGGCTCGACGAATAGCGCGGCGACTGGTCCCGCGAGGAAAATGACACCGCCGGCCCGAAGCCCTGTTGGAGAGAAGAGACCGCCATCGGCACGCGAGCGTCCGAGAAGAAGCCGCCAGGAGAGAACCGCGAAGAGAGCGCCAATGGCGGCGAGAATCAGGACGAAGACAAAGCCGGTACCACTAGGGTTCGCAGCCATCACGAAGAGTCCAAGTGCGGCGAGCGCGAGCATCGGGATAGACACGAACAAGCATACGGCGCCCAACACAACCTGAGACTTCCGCGAGATGGGAGCTCGCAGTTCTTCCTGACGTCGGTGCATCGTTTCGCTGCCTAACTAGAATTCGACTGTTCGGAATATCACGCTGATGCAGTATAGCTGCGCTGTGTAGTTTTGTGGGTTGGGTCGGGGG
>JAJDAM010000791.1 GCA_029261905.1 Deltaproteobacteria bacterium | reverse complement strand
TCGGCCGCCGCCGCTCGATACGCCCGCGGCGTATGTCTCCATCTCCGACCACCCCAGTGGCTTCGTACGATTCGACGTGTTTCATGCGCTCGAAGTGTGCCCCGGCCGATCACGTGCGATCTGGAACTCCGAGTACCTCGGTACCTTAGAAATCGCGCAGGACGCGGGTGAGCGCTCCTTTCGGGTCCCCGGAAACGGCTACGTCCGCTTGATCTATCACCTGGGCGGAGGCGTGACGGCCGGCGGGGCCTTTGTGAGGAGCTATACAAACTATCGTGGCGAACTGGTCTTCGAGTCGGCCCCAGGGGCCGTCTACGTCATCTCCGCAACTTCGGCCCGTCTCCGCGTCCGTGCTGACTCGGGGGTGTTCAGGCAGGTGCGATGTGATGGACGAACCCCCATCCACGTTACTCCTTCGCCAGAGCCAATGGGGTTTTTCGTGCCGAAGTTTCTTCGCCGACCGCGTCCGCTACTTGCCGGCCTTGCGACTCGATTGCTCGAGCGATTCGACGCGCTCTCGAATCGCCTCGTGCTCCTCCCCGCGCAAGATCTGACAGACCAGTCGCCTCTGCCGGCCGCGGGCGCGCGGTTTCATCGCCTGGCACACGTTGATGGCGTGTCGCAGCTCCTCGGGTAGCTCTAGCTGGTCGAGAACCGAGGGCGGGAACGCAGCCAGCTGCAACCCCAACTGGTTCAGGATCTTCATCTCGCGCGTTCGCTCTGTTCGGCTGAGGCGCGCCTGCGACTCGCTCGGAGCGGTCCTGTCGCCGTGGGCCGTCTGCCACCGTTCGAGGGTTTCCAGTGTGACGTCTTGTTCCCGGCAGAGCTCACGGAGATCATCCGTCGATTCCGCCTTCTTCAGAATTCGCATAATCTGCGTTTCCGTGAACTGAGCTCGTTTCAAATCGACTGTCCCCCACTGTGCATACTGCGCCGATCGGATCCTAGCTCCCCGATCAAGCCCGGCGCACCGCCGCGCGATCGGACGGCGTACGCCCGAAGTTCTTTGCCCGCCGCCCTCGGATGCCGACAGACCCTTCGTCGGGCTTCGCTACACCTTCGACGCGGCGGACTTGCTCGACTCCGAGCTCGTGACAGTCGAAGGCAGCTTCCGCAATCTGGTCGCGGTTGGTTCGGATTCGGATACCGACAGCGTGAGTGTTTTCGTGTTTCATAGCGACCAACTGCTCTTCACGAAGGATGGCAGCGATGTCGGCGGAAGCGACGGCGATCCGAAGATACTCTCCGAGGCCGATGGGTCCTTCGCAATCGAGCGCCTGAGCGTTGCGGTGGGCGACACGATCGATTTGGTGGTGGGCCCGAACGCCCTCAACTTCTTCTCGGATGAGACCGCGGTCCGCGCGCGTATCGTTCCCGAGCCGAGTGCGGACGCACTCGCGGCGTTTGCATTCGGGACTCTCTGCATGATCGCGCGCCGCCGGGCACGAGCTGCGCGCTAGGGGACGCCTTGTTTCCCCCTACTCGGACGACACCAGCGACCGGCCCGGGACGTGACAGATCCATTGAGCGTCGCGGTGCAGGTCGCGCATCATCGGAGTGACGCTCGGTGCGCTACCCCGTGTCTCGCATCAGGCTGCTGAGTTCAGCGCGAGATCCGATGCCGAGTTTTCGGTAGATCGACTGCGCCTGGTTCGCCACTGTACGTTCCGAGGTGTTGCGTTGTCGTCCGATCTCACCGTACGTGGCGCCTTGGACCAGCCCCAGCGCGACGGTGCCCTCAGCCTGAGTGAGCCGAGAAAGAGTTTCAGACGCCAGCAGCGGAAGAGATCCAATCGCCAGCGACTCGCCAGCAAACTCGAGTTCCATCAGACGCTGGCGCATGCCGCCGGGCGAGAACAACGCGGCGAGTTCACTGTGCGATCGCAGGCCGAGCTTGTTTCGGGCACGGGCGAGCGCGTTGCCAATGGTCGACGGCGCGAGTCCGAGCGCGTATGCGATCTCTTTTGGCGCATAGCCAAAGCCCAGTAGCTCGGCGGCCTGCAGCTCGCGATCGGCCAGGCCGCGTGGATCTTTCGCACCCGGCTCGTTGGGTCTGGCTACGAGAAAGCGGCGACCATCGCTATCGAATTGGTCGACAAGCGACCAACGGCCGCGCACGAGGCCCTGCCACAGTGCCAGCGATTCGTCGCCGTCGCGTCTGCGCATGGGGCCGCGCGCTCGCTCGGCATGCTCGGCAGCTTCCCGCAACACGTCCCGCGCCGACTTCGATTTCGCGCTGCCGCGAGCGTCGCGAACGGTGCCGTTCGGATCGAGGATCGCTTCGACCGAGTCGTCGTCGAGAGAGAAGGACTCGAGCGCCAGCCTCAAGCGATAGGCTGCGCCGATATGCAGGGCGATCTGGCGCCAGCGTGCGCGCTCGGCGGGGGGCATCGTCGCGATTTCGGGCAACGGAGCCATGATCGCCAACCCGGCGCCCCCACCGGCGTGTGCGATGCAGCCAATCCCGTCCGCTCCCCGTCCGTCGGAGATCCGTCGAAAGCGCTCGATCTCGTTGGACCCCGACATGGCCTGGATGACCTGAGAGACCGTTCCCGCTGGGTTGCCGCTGCGAAAAACCGCTTCGATCGTATCCACCGGCGATTCCACGACGACGCGATTCGTCACCGCGACCGCATCGACAGGCCCGCGTGCCATGGCGAGGTGTCGCAGAGAAACGCTTTCCCGTTCGGTCTGGAACGCCATCGCCGCCGTCCCCTGGCCGCGATCGAGAATGGGAGCGGAAGCCTCCGCGATCTGCTGCAACCAGGCGGGGAGATCTGCGTCGAGGCAGTGAGCGGCTTCGAGGATCGCAATCAAGTCGCTCATCGTATTGGCTCGCCAGCCTCCGAAATGCGCGACGATTCTCGCGTGTCACCAGAGCGTTCAACCCGACTCTCGGCATCGATCTCAACAGCGAGTCTGAACGGTTGATGATAGAGAGTAGGAAGAAATGACCATGGATTCCTGCGCCGATTCAGGGCTATCCCATCCGCTGGCGGCATTACACTGGCGGAGGTCGAATCATGAGAAGACGGGTAGTTGCATCGGGGCTCGGTGCTTTTTGCGGACTCATCGGAATGGGACTCGCGGTGGCGCCTGCGAGCGCGGAAGTCGTCAGCATCGACATCGAGGGAGATCCGCCGAACGACACGACCCACAGCGGCGCAGACGGGGTACTCAGCGGCGGCGGCACCGTGTGGAACGGCGTCGATGCGGGCATCGACGTGCTCGGCCTTTCGGACGAAACCGGCGCGCCTACCGCGGTTGACCTCGTGTTCACGTCGGCGAACGGAATCGTCGACGTTTCGGCGACCAACGATCTGCAGGACACCGCCTCTTCGGGTTCGTTCAACATCCAGGGATTGAGCGACGGCACCGAATACGACGTCGCGATCTACGCGTTCCCGTTCTCGTTCGTCGGCTTCACCGATTCGACTGGGATCAGCGGGGGCCTGTGCAGCAGTTCGCCGAGCTACGCGTTGCCCGGAACCCAGGGAGACGACTATTGCCTGTTCGAAGACGTGCTGCCTGCGGACCTCGGCGGCGGCGAGTTCGGCTTTACGATCGCGGCAATCGACGGTGCTGTGGCCGGGCTCCAGGTCTCGGGCCCCTCCGGTGGGGGCACACCGGTACCCATGCTGTCGTCGGGTGGAATTGTCGCGCTCGTAGTGTGCATGATCGGCGCTGCGCGTTACACGACGCGTCGAATCACCTAGGGGATATCGGGAAGCGGTTGTCGCTGCCTTGTCGGCCCGGCTCTGTTCTTGCAGCACGCCGACCTGATCGTGTAAGGCACGCCTCTCCACCCACCGCACAGTGACCCCACCCGATATCGAACACAGCCTTGGACGAGCCCAGGTGTGCCCTAGCTGTTCGCGTGGGTTCGGGAGGCTCGTCTAGCTCCTGCAGCCCGGACGTCGCCGACCATTCCTCGAAAAGACGCCTCGGCGTTCGGCTCGGCACTGCGCCTTTCCCACCCCACAGAGCGACCGGCGGTGACTCCACCGGCGATTTTCAGCTCAGAGCGGGGACCGGTTCACTTGAACCAGTTCTCGCTCTCGATCCCCTCGCAGCTCCGAAAGTCCTTCACGTTTGCTGTCCACGATCTCCACCGAGGGGGACGAAATTGAGCCCCAACGAGATCACAGGCCTGCTCTGCGGAGGAGCCGGGCTCGCCGCGGCGCGCCATTGGAAGGCTTTCGAGAGGATTTCTGACATTTCTGACACCCCCTGACCACGTATCGCTGGAGGCACAAGCGTCTTCTGAACCACCTGCGTGCGGGCGATGGCCCCGCCTTGGTGGTTTCGCGCGGCTCGAGATGCACCGGACTAGGGGTCTAAATGTTCATTCTGAAGATGCGAAACGCGATCGCAGTGCTCTTGTTGATCGCCCCATGCTGGCTGACGACGGCGGCCGGCGCTTCGACGATCGATTGGTCGGCTCTGGTTCCAGCTTGGGACGAAAACAGCGCCGCGAGTTCCCAATCTTTTGCGAACGTGGATGGTTCTGGCGTCGACATTACCGTCTCGTATACCGACAACATGTTCGACAACAACAGCGTTCCCAACATCTACATGCTGCCGGCCGCGCCCAGCCCGGAGATCGTCGGAACGCTGCGGTTCACGAACGATCGCCTCACGCTGCTGCCGACTTCGGTGACGATCACGTTCAGCGAAGACGTGTTCCTGTCGAGTCTCGGAACCGTCAGTCTGTCGATCATCGGTGGCAAGCAAGAGAACATGATTGTCGAGGCATTCGATCGCCTCGGTCAACCCGTGCTCGCGACCACTTATGGAACGAACACACCGGGGCTCACGCAGCTGGACACCGATGGAGATGCTGCCTATCAAAGCCGAGGGCTGGGGAAGCAGCGCAAGGGTGAGTACGGCGACACATTCTACTCGTACACGGATATCGCGATTCGAGAGCTGACCTACACGATCTTCTCTACGGCAATCGGCGCGGACGAGATCGCGCTCGCTTTTTCGTCGCAGGGACTCGGCGACATCGAATTCCGGGCGGCGAGCGTGCCGGAACCCGCGTCCGTGTTACTCGTTGGACTGGGCATCACGCTGATCGCAGCTGCGCGCCGATAAATCGCCTCCTCCCTGGACATTGACCGGGCGCAAAGAAACCCGTCATGGGGACGCCGCGCGCACCACGTGTCGGTTCGGGTCGAGGGTGACGAACTCTCGCGGGGTGTAGACGACGATCGACGGGGCCGCCCTGGCCGCGCCCGTCTCGAGAGGATTTGCCAGACACGCGACATGCCCGATGAGGCCGATCGCCAGGATCAAGAGAATGCGCGGATCCATCAGCCCAACGCCGCGTTGACGACGCGCTCCACCAACGCGCCGCCGATCCAGGAGACCAGGGGGATCAGCGCCACGAGTTGAGACCTTGTTCTCGTGATCGCGCGCAAGCAGCTGCAGGTCTACGAGTGGCTCGGTCTGAAAATTCCATTTGAAGGCAACGTTGCATCGCGATTCGTTGGCTTGTGTGCTCTCCACGTAATGGTGGGAGGCAGAAGACTGGCTTGTATCACAAGGTGCAGTTCAAAGTCGCTCCAACCGCTCGACCTGACTCGGAACGCCCATTTCGCGATAGAGCCGCATCGCCTCGGCGAGATCGCGGCTGCGCGAGGCTTCGTCATCCAATGCCTGGGCGAGAGCGGCGCGCGCTTCGAGCGCACGGGGACGCAATGCAAGCGCTCCGGATTCGTCGAGCCACGCGAATGCCTGGGCGAGTGCGCTCTCCACTTCATCGCGCGCGGCGATTCCTTCGCTTGCAAGCAGCGACTGTGCACACGAACAACAAGCCGCGATTCCCCAGGCGATGGACGGTTGCCTTTTGGCGATCACCACGGCCTCTCGTGCATCTCGAACGGCGAAGACGGCGTCGCCCTGTGCGAGCGACGCCTGTGCGCGCACGCTCAACACGCTCGCCTCGTACTCTCGCGCCGTTCCCTTTTCACGCATCAACCTCAAGGCTTCCGTCGCACTGCTTGCCGTCTCTTCGTGATTTCCGTTGACCGAGTGCGCCAACGCGAGACACCAACGGGAGAACGCTTGGGAGTACGGACTGGCGATTTCATCTGCCAGTTGTATCGATTCGAGTGCTGCGGTGACCAAGTCGGGCTGGCCCTTGCCGGTGCCACCGCGGTACCAGGCGATCTGACAAACGGTACCCAGCGCCCAACCGAGGTTCTCCTTCAAATCGTTGTCGCGCGCTTGGCGGATCGCGACGAGAACGCGCTCGTCGGCGGATTCGAAGCGACCGAGAAAGCCCAGGGCACTCGCCGAGACGTTGTCGCACCAGACGGCCGCGCTGTAGCCCAAAGCTTCGAAACCCGCTCGAAGGTCGGTTCCCGTCAAGGCATCGAGCTTCTCGAGCTCGGGAAACGCCTCGGCGATTCGGCCATAGATGAATGCCGAATAGCCGCGGTTCAAAATCGCGACGACGCGGGATTCCCGGTCGAGGGAGTCATCGATCAGGCTCTCGGCCTCGAGGGCACCCCCGTAGTAACTCTGCGCGTCGCCGCCTGTGCCCTTCGCAGCGGCTTCGGCCGCGATGATTCGAACCAGCGTGCTTCGGTCATCGAAGCGTTGCGCGAGATCCTTCCCCTGCCGGGTGATCGTGGCCATCTCTTCGGAACCAAGTCCGAGCCGCCAGCCACCCATGATCGCGATGGCGCTGCAGGCTTCGAGGGCTAGCCGCTGGGATTCTTCGTCCTCTTCGAGCCCGCCAGTCAATTCGCGCACGCGTTGCCAGTGGCGGATGGATTGCACGCTGTCCCGTCCGCTGACCCACGTCGCCGCGCGGCGCTGCCAGCGCGCCGCCGCACGCGGGCGCCCCGCCGCTTCCCAGTGGTGGGCGATCAGCGCCGCGTTCTCATCGAGTCGCCCCGCGAGTTTGTGCTCGAGTGCTTTGGCTGTCGCGCCGTGCAACGTTCGCCGCCGTTCGCCGAGCTGCGAACCGAGCGCAACTTCCTGGGTCAGTGGATGCTTGAATGCGTACTCGGCAACGGGATAGAGGGATTGCTCATAGAGGAACTCACCGCGCTTGAGCGCGTCGAGGGCGCCACGCAGATCGGACTGCGGCAGTTCGACGATCTCCTCGAGCAGCGGTTCTTCGAAAGTCTTGCCGAGCACTGCGGCCGCCTGAAGGACGTGCTTCTCTCGTTCGCCCAGGCGATCGATGCGCGACGCGAGCAGGCTATTCACACTCGGTGGAATCTCCAGGCGTTCGACCGGTTCGATCAGCCGATAGGCGCCGCGCTGTCCCTCGAGCTTTCCAGATTCGATCAGCCCCTGAACGACCTCTTCTGTAAAGAATGGATTGCCACCCGTGCGTTCGTGGATGCGCGCGGCAAGGCCCCCGACGCTTGGGTCGCGGCCGAGCAAATCGTCGAGCAGTTCTTGCACGGTGTCCGGTCCGAGTGGCGAGAGCGCAATCTGTCGATACCAGGAACGCTGCGTCCAATCCGCACGATACTCGGGCCGAAAGTTGACGAGCAGCATCGAACGTCCTCCCGACAAGGCGTCGACCCATTGGGCCAGGAAGAGTTCACTCGTCGGGTCGAGCCAATGAAGATCATCGAGAAAGGCCACAAAGGGTTCCCCCTCTCCCTGGACCACTCGGCGCAACACACTGAAGACAAGCCGCTGGCGCGCCTCCGCGTCCAGCACCGGCATCGGACGGCTTGGATCGGCGACACCAAAATTCTCGAACACGACCGGAAGCGCGTCGCGAAAACTTTCGTCGAGCAGCAGGAGTCGACCTGCAATCTTCTCGCGCACGACACGCGGCTCGTCGTGGGGCGCGATTCCGTAATAGTCGCGGAAGATCTCGAGCATCGGCAGGAAGGGGATGTTCTTGCCGTGGGAAAGCGCGTGGCCCTCGATCACGGGAACACCGCGCGCCCGGCATCGTTCGAGAAACTCGAAGCACAGCCGACTCTTACCGGTGCCTGCGGGCGCGACCACGCCGACGACCTGTCCGTTGCCCGCGACCGATTGCGTGAACGCCGCTTCGAGGGTCGTCATGTCCGCATCGCGACCCACGAAGCGGGTCAGCCCACGTGCGCGTGACGCGTCGAAGCGGGTGCGGACGGCACCCACGCCGGTCAGTTGATGAACGCGCGGCGGCGCATCGATGCCCTTGACGGGAAATTCACCGAGATCGGTGAGCGCGAAGTAGCCGTCGACCCAATGGGCGGTCGCATCGGAGATATAGATGGTGTCGGGGGAAGCGAGCTGTTCCATGCGCGCGGCGAGTCCAACCGTCACACCTTGCGCGGTGTAGTCCATACGCAGGTCGTCACCGATCTTGCCGACCACCACTTCGCCCGAGTTGATTCCGATCCGCGTCGAGAAGCCGAGTCCGTGCTCGCGCTTCACATCGCGCACGAGCGCGGCGAGATCCTCGCGAATCTGGAGTGCGGCGTAGCACGCGCGTTGGGCATGGTCTTCGTGCGAAATCGGTGCACCGAAGAGCGCCATGATGCCATCGCCGGTGTATTGGTTGACCGTCCCTTCGAAGCGATGAACGCCCTCGGACAGCACCGCGAAGAAGCGTTCGAGCACGCCGTGCCAGACCTCGGGATCGATGGCGCTCGACAACTCGAGCGAACCCTTCACGTCCGCGAACAACACGCTGACCTGCTTGCGCTCCCCTTCGAGCGCGGAGCGCGTCGCGAGCACCTTGTCGGCCAGGTGTCGCGGGGTGTAATCGCGGACGGCCCGAGGCTCGCTGGCCGCACGCGCGACGGGCGCGCCGCAACCGTCACAAAAACGCGCCTTCGCGCGCAGCTCATCGCCACAACCCGCGCACGCGAGCACCAAGGGCGTTCCGCAACCATCGCAAAAGCGAGCTTCGGGACGATTGGTCTCTTTGCAGTGCGAGCACGCTCGGGCGTCAGCAGTCACGGGGACCGACTCTATCACGCGAAAGCGACTCGGAGAAAGCGACGCGTCGAGATTGGGACCGATTCAGACCGTTGCAGAGAGCGAAGCAAGCAATTGGCCATGGCGTGACCGACGCTGGGACGAATCGTCCGTCCCACTTCGAGCGCGCCCGACGATACCGATTTGAATTATCGAAGCCCGACCCGCCACCGGACGCACATCGTGACGATGCCGTAGCGGTCGCCGGTGCGGCGGAGCTGGCGGATCAGCAGGCCGGTCATACGGCGAGCCGGTCATGCCGAAGGGATGGCTGATCGACATCGAGCCTCCACTGGGGTTCAGCTTCTCGTTCGGGATCCCGAGCTCGCGCTGGCAGCATAGGAGCAGAGACGCGAAGGCTTCGTTGAGCTCGACGATGTCGATGTCGTCCATCGTGAGTCCGTGGCGCTTCAGCAGCTTCGGCACCGCGAACACCGGACCGATGCCCATCTCCCGCACGGGGATCACCACTCGACCGCTCCGCTCTATTTGACTGAGTTTCGAATATCGGTCGTTGTGTGAGGGCCTTGTAGCTCCTACTCACGACCAAGCGTGACGATCGGCATCTGCCGACACTGCCGGCAGGTGAACGCCACCAACGGGCCCACCGGGCGCTGGGAGTGAGATCCCTACTCGACCGACTCAAAAGAGCCTTAACAACCTCTGGCGCCAACAGCTAACTCGCTCTCGCGAGCCGTCGAACCTTGATTTTCTTTGCTGATCGCTCGGCCAGAGCCAAGTCGTGAGCCATTTGAATCCGGAGCCCCACACCACCGTTCAGGCGTAGAAACACGAAGCCCCCGGAACCTTTCGATTCCGAGGGCTTCTGATTTGAACTTGGTAGCGGGGGAGGGATTCGAACCCCCGACCTCCGGGTTATGAGCCCGACGAGCTACCAGACTGCTCTACCCCGCAACAAATCTGTGGGCGTGACATTATCGCCGTTTCGCGCTGTGTCAAAGGACACCGATGCTTGTGGGTTGCACCGGGGCTGCGCTCATAAGTATCTGGTTTTGTTTGACAAATTTCGTCACTCGGTGTCAAAATGCGGCACTTGGATAGTTCCTGTGCTGAATAATCTGAACTGGACCCCCACTATGACCCTGAAAACACTGCTGGTTTCGCTGGTTGGCATCGCGATCGCCGCGCCGGCGCTTGCGGGAAACATCTATTCGTGGCGCACGCCGACCGGCGATGTCGCGTTTACCGACGACATCAAGAACGTGCCCACGCGCTATCGGGATCGCGTCGAAACCCGTCAAACTGGATCGCTTGCCGACTACGCGCGATTTTCTGCGCAACCCGCTGAGGAGGCCGACAACTACGCGAGTCGGCTCAACGCGCGGCTCGAATATCTGCAGGGGCTCAACGGCCCGGCAACCCAATCGGACAACAGCCAGCCGACCACTGTCGGCACTGCGTCGATCAACATCGGCGGCGTACTCACACTGAATCGAGACGGCGACAGGGGTCCGGTCATCGTCGAACGCGTTCGAGTGATCGGCGAAGGGCAGATCGCGACGCGGCACGACACGGTGGTACGCCAGGGGGACCGCACGTTGGCCATCATGCGCGGAAATCAGGAAGGCGAGACAGGAGCGGTGTCGAACGTCGTCGCAGAGAAGGATGTCGAACGGTATCGGTAACGGATCAACCGACTGAGGGCCTGAATCAGTTCACCGGACGCGAGGCAGGTGCGTCGCTCTGGCGCTCGCGGAACCAACCGGGTGGGGCGCCCGCGCGTCGCGCCGCCAGCGTTGCGGCATCCAGCGCTTCCTGGGCGCGTGTCAGGACGGCCTTGGCGTTATCGACCGCATCAATGACTTGCTGTTTCTCCACGCCGCGCATGCCCCGTCGGTGACGCATGGCGCTGTAGTCGGCCAGGGCTTCTTGCAGGCCTTGCTCGGCGAGAACGACGTTCTTCCGCGCGCTGGCGATGGTGCGTTGCCAATGGTCACGTTCGGCGTTCTGGTCCCCGACGTCCGCTGCCGCAATCGCAGCTCCGAGTACCAGCACAATCGCAGCGGCGAGCAGAACGGCGCGGGTCATGTCGCGGTCCCCGATCGCCTCGTCTCTCGCGGGCCACGCTCATGGACGTAGGCGTCGATCCGGTCGGTGCTGCTGCGATCCAACGATACGAATCGAAGCCCCATCCCCGGTGTGCCCGTCGTCGGGTGCTTCCCAGTCCAGATCACGCGCGCACTCGGCCGCAGCGATGCGTTCTGGTTCGGTAGACGGAAGTCGAGATCGACCTCTGTATCCAGCGGCAGCTTGCCGTGTGATTCGACGAAAATCCCGCCACGTGACAGATCGCGAGCGACGCACCACGCGGTACTCTGCGAGCGACTCACGCACACGCGTACCTCTGAATCGACTTGTACCCGCATCAACCCCCGGGTGCCGCGGTTGCGCAGCAGGCGCGCTACGGAAACGTTCAGTTGGATCCGGCTCAACGGCTTGGCGAGGATGTCGTCGGCATGGGCTCTGACGGCACGTGCGTGATCGTCGGCGGAATCACCCGAGATCACCAGCACGACGGGCGTCGAGCACAGGTCGCGGTCGGCCTTGATGGCCCGGCACAAAGTCTCGCCGTCCATCTCGGGCATGTCGATGTCTGCGACCACGACGTCCGGGCGCTCGCGCAGCGCGATCTCGAGCGCTTCCTTTCCGCACGAGGCAGTGACGATCTCGCCCATTCTCGCCAGGAACACAGCTTCGAGCTCTCGAAACAGTTCCGTGTCATCGGCTATCAGAATCTTCTTGCGGTTCATCGCCCCTCCGGCGGATCGTCGCGACGGTCGCGCGTGTCACATGTCGCAGCGTCTAGCGTCCGGTGACCCCCCCGATGACCTGTCGGAGCTGCGGGCGCACCCGCCACTGGTTGAATGTCTCTTCGTCTCGATACCATTGCTGATTCTCGCTGATGCGTTTCTCGAGCAGCGTGGACACCGAATAGGCGTGATAGACGACGAGCGTAGTGGCTGTCTTCTTCTCTTCGTCCATTTGCATTGCACCGCTTTCGAAGTCCGTGAACCGAATCCCCTGGAAGGCCTCGGCCTGGGTCAAATAGGCGGCCTGCATTTCGGGGTCGACGAACTCACTGGCGCGTTCGAGTTCTCCCCAGCGAACGAGTTC